>JAJFLN010000133.1 GCA_021772705.1 Candidatus Cloacimonadota bacterium
CTGATTCAGGACGCTGTCAATGCACTCTGCTAGATAGGAGGATGCGTTCCGCGCCGGAATGACCACCGAGATCCGAGGAGCTGACACGGGGCCAAGACTAAGGGGCCGCGCACTTGGAAATCAACGGGATCGAAGGGATGCATGTCCCGTAGGGGGCAGCCAACATTGGGGATCAGGTCGCTCACAGGGATCGCAGAGAACACAGATTTTCGTGTGTCCCCTGATCTCCGGTTTCTCCCAAAAGGACCTCCGTGACCTCTGCGAGCTCTGGGGGGCTCTGTGTAACCCCCCGAGTCATCGCAGCAGAAGCCACCCCCTGGGTGACATGCACCCGGATCCCAAGGGCAGTATTCCTCGATCAGGGGATATAATCGGCCCTGCCGGCCATGAAAGTCCTTCAGGTACTCCACCAGCTGTCCCCGAATCGGCGGGGCGGACTCCAGACTCACGTCCGCCAGCTCTGCCGCCAGCTGAGGGCACGGGACTGGGAGGTGGAGATCCTCTCCGGTCACGAGGAGTGCTCACATGGCGGTGAGTCCCCACGTTCTGACATGGACGGCTTTTCCGTGACGACGTTTAAACGCCCAATGCAGCCGCCCGGACTTGGCCGCTTCATGTCCACCTTCCACAACCCATGGATCAACAGCCAGTTCGCGGGCCTGCTGCGAGCCTCCAGGCCAGATGTGATCCACCTTCATCATCTCGATTATCTCTCCCATGGCCTCCTGGACCAGGCCACGGCTCTGGGCATCCCATCCGTGATGACCCTTCACGACCACGGGCTGCTCTGCCATCGACTCTTTCTCGTTCGCCCCGACGGCAGCCCCTGCGACGGACCCGGCGCCGGCTGGAGATGTGGCCCATGCAACCTGGGGCAGAACTTGACAGGCCTGGCCGCCGGGTTCCCATTCTGGCTGAAGGCCCGCTCCGCTCATCGTCTCCTCACCCTGGTGGACCTCTTCCTTTCACCCACGGACTATCTTGCCCGGTTCCACTGTCGACTGGGTCTCCGGAAAGACAGGGTCCGCGTCCTTCCTCTCGGAGTACCTCTGCCCGGCAAGGTCAGGACCGCTGCCGGGGGGGATCGTGTGCGCTTCGGATTCGCCGGAACTCTGCGACCACACAAGGGGGCCCACCTGGCTATCCAGGCCTTCGCCAGGTTGCCAGAGGGTAGTGCTGAGCTGGTGGTTCATGGCGACCCTTCTCTCGATCTTGAGTATGGCCGGCAGATCGCTGACGCTGCCGCCAGGTCAGGCGCCACGGTGCTGCCCCCCTTCGACGACTCTCACCGGGATGCCGTCCTGACAGCCTTGGACTGCGTGCTGATTCCCTCACTGGCCGCCGAGAATGCTCCCGTGCTCCTCCGGGAGTGCCTGATTCGCCGCGTTCCCGTCCTGGCATCCCGGATTGGAGGCGCGGCGGAGGCAGCCCGGGAAGGGGAAGGGGTGGAGTACTTTACTCCCGGCGACGTGGCCGAGCTGGCCAGCAAGATGAGGCAGTTCGTCGAGAGTCCCGTCACACTCGAGAGACTGGCAAGCCGGGCGCCAGAGTTTTCCGGCCCCGAGGACCACGCCAAGGGGATCGAAAGTGCCTACCGGGAGGTGTTGGCTCGGCATGGAACCTGACCCTCGGGGACTGACCCCGGCTCCAGCGAGGGAGTACACCGCCCAAGACGTCTGTCTCGCCATACCCTGCTTCAATGCTGCCGTCAGCCTGGGACAGGTCCTGGAGGCAGTGGCCCGGCTCCAACCCGGGCCTGCTGAGGTGTTGATCATCGACGACGGCAGCCAGGACCAGACGAACCGGATAGCCCGGGACTGTGGGGTCAGGGTGATCGAACATGGTCAAAACCGAGGCCTGGCGGCGGCCCGAAACACGGCGGTGAGTTCCACGAGCCTGCCCCTCATCCTGTTCCTCGATTCCGACTGCGTTCCCCATGAGGGAGTCCTGGCAGCTCTGCTCTGCGGGCTGGAGGATGGCGATACCGCAGGCGTAGGGGGGCAGGAGGTCTCCTCGGGACCGACTCCGACCCTCCACGACCGCTGGCGCCTGGCGTTTCGGCCTCAGTCCCACGGGCAGTATCCTCGGGAGGACGTCTGGATGCTGCCGGGACTCTGCGCCCTCTACCGCCGTAACGCGCTGCTGGAGACCGGCGGGTTCGATGAGCACTTCAGCCGCAACGGAGAGGACGTGGACATGGGCATCCGGCTCCGGAAGAAGGGATGGCGCCTGGCCTATCGTCCATCAGCCACGGTGGCCCACCTCCGAGCCGATAGCTTCGGCAGTCTGGCCCGGCTCTGCTTCGCTCACGCTTACTCCGGAGCCCACGCCTTGCGCTGGAATGGCGAGCCGGCCTGGCATCTGCTGCGGGGCCAGCCCAGGTGGCTCGTTGTCAGCACCGTCAGCAGCTTGCTCAGGCACGGCTCCATTCGTCTGGCCCTGGAGAGCCCCGTCCTGGGTGTTCTCGGCATGGTGGGAACAATCCTGGGGGCCATGTTCCGCAGGTCCTAAGTACTCCCGTACCCCGGAACCCTCCAGGTCCGGATCAGCCCAGGAACTTCTTGAGCTCCGCCGCCACCCTGTCCACGTCGTTCTCGGTCATGGCCGGGTGGAAAGGCAGGGCCAGCGCCGTGTCTCGCAGGTGGACCGAAACAGTCAAGTCCGTCCGAGGCCGGTAGTTCAAGAAGGCCTCCGTTCGGTGGGTTGCCGGGGCTGGGGGCGCTGTTTCGATGCCCCGCTCCGAGAGTCTCCAGATCAGCGTCGTCCGATCCACCGCTTCGCCCAGGACGACCACGAAGGACTGCCAGGAGTGGCGTGTCCCCTTGGCCTGATGCGGCACTCTCAGAGCCGTCACACCCGACAGGGCCTCCCGATACCAGTTGGCCAGAGTACGGCGCCGGGATAGCTGATCCGACAGTTTCGCCAGCTGGGCATTTCCGATCGCGGCGTGAACGTCGCTCATTCGGTAGTTCAATCCCGGAAGGACGAACTCGGCCCCGGCCCGCTTCCGGAACATTCCCTGGTTTCGAATCAACCGGATTCTCTCGGCCAGCTCCGAATCGTTGGTCGCCACCAGTCCCCCCTCGGCGGTGGTGACGATCTTCCGGGGGTGAAAGCTGAAACAGCCGGCGAAGCCGATGCTGCCACAGTCCTTCATTCCGTATCGGGCACCCAGGGCACAGGCTGCGTCCTCCAGGACGGCGACGTCTTGAGCCCGGGCCAGATCCAGGATTGGGTCCATGTCCGCCGGTTGGCCGAACTGGTGAACCGGGATAATGGCCCGGGTCTGGTGGGTCAAGAGACCAGGCAAGCCCTCGGGGTCCATGTTGAAGGTGAGGGGGTCCACGTCACTGAAGACCGGTATCGCCCCGGCGGCAACAACGGCATTGGCCGTCGCCGGAAAGCTGTAGTCCGGGATGATGACCTCGTCGCCCGAGTCGAGTCCCAGGGACATCAGACAGAGGTGGAGAGCCGCTGTGCCCGAGCTGACTGCCACGCCATGCTCCGTGCCGGCCAAGCCGGCGACGGTCTGCTCAAAGGCCTCGACCCGGGGGCCACCGGTGAGCCAGCCGTCATCGAAGACCTCCCTGACAGCTTGCAGTTCCTCGTCCCCAAGAAGGGGCCGCGTCAAGCGAAGAGGTATTGGCTTGTCAGGCTGAGTCAAGGGCCAAATCCCGGCGAGCGCTGCATCTCCGTCAGCCCTCGGAGGAGTCGAATTGCTCGGTTGATTTTCATCTATCTAGCTCTCTTCGGGGGTGCCACCATATATCCTCTGGGCAGAACTTCTATCTTGTTCCCGTCCGGAAACTATCTTGTATTCTCGGGCACGGACAGGATGGGGAGGACATGATGCGTCCGTTCAGACTACCGCGCCCGGGAGCCATTAGGTTACATGTATTCCTCCATGGACCCGAGACTTCCACCCCTCACAGACAGGCAGCATCCCCGGTCATGGGGGTGGAAAACTGCTTCAGCGGGGTGGTGAGGCAAGGCCGTCGGGGCCTCCTGACAGAGCGGCCGGGACCGTTGAATCACAGGCCTTCCAGGTCCAGATGGCGACTGCTCCGGAAGTTCGTGTGAGTATTTTGAGTCATGACTTGAAACCTACAGGACCACCGAACCGTAGGAGACTGTGTATTCATGCATTTTCACAGATAACAAGAAGACAAGGAGGACCATCGTGATGCGAGCAATACTGCCCTGCTTGCTCATTGGAACACTCGCAGCGGGATCGTTTGGAACGGTCGTCGCCCAGACGGACTTCTTCCTCGATGTCCGCGTTGGGAACAACAATCGACGCCAGTACCGGCCACCCCGTCAGAGGCGCGACTACCGGCCCTACAACAAGATGCAGCAGTGGCAGCGGTACATGTCGGATCGCTTCTACCAGTACGATCGCTGGTGGCGCCGCCAGAGCAGCTACTACCGGCGGCAGACCCGGGTCGAGCACGACTACGGCCGGCGCTTGCGGGACAACATGTACCGCTACCCGAGCTGGGGATCCATCCAGGCACTGGAGCGGTTCCTGTCCAGGGCTTACAACCGGCGCCAGTACAGCTTCGATCGCAACGACTACCGAGACCCCTACCGGGGCGGAGGCCGGTACGAAGACTTCTACCGGTATCCCACAGACAGGTACTACGATAACGCCCCTCGGAGGCAGTACTACGGCGATCGGTACTATTATGATCGATACGATCGGGAGTCCAATCGCCATGCCTACGGCACGGGTCACGGAATCGGCGACATCATCAGCGGCAGCCGTCGCGGTGACGACTTGGGAGTCATCTCCGGTGGCCTGCAGACGGCAGGCAACATCCTGGGCCTGATCGGCAACGAGCGGCGCCGGGACGAAGACTTCGGCCGGTATCGCAGCTACCGATAGCAGGCAGACGACATATCCCGAGAGGCTGGCGGGCAGTGGTCGGTCGGCCTCCTGGCCAGACGGCGGAGTCGTGACAAGCGGCTCCGTCGTTGCATTCCCAGCATCATGGCTCCAGCACCGGCGCCGCAGAAATCCCGAACCCTCACCCGGGAGATCCCGGCGTCATGGCGGGCCGGGCATGATCGGTTGAACAAAAGTTAGCCTTTCGATGGGGAATTGTGGCGATCGGATCATGATTACGGTAAATTCGTTGCCAAGGCGTGTGAAGCGTCAATGCAGACAAAAGTCGCAGGAAGGCAGGGAGAAATGAAGTCTATCTTTACGCCCCTCGACGTCCAGAAGGTGACCGGTCTCTCGTACAGACAACTTCAGTACTGGGATCGCAGCGGATTCATCTCTCCTTCTGTCCGTACAGGTGGCAACTATCGGCGCTATACATTTGCCGATCTGGTTCGGCTGGAACTGGTAAAACAGCTCCGGGACCGGAAGTTCTCGGTTCAGAAGCTCAGAGAACTCTTTCAGCGAGTCCGCCATCTGATTCCCGATGTCGACTCCGCCCACGGCAGCCTGACCCTGTTCCTGGATGGGGATCGGATTCTGGCCTTCACGGGCGACACGATCCTGGATGCTCACCTCGATTCGAGGACCATCCGGTTCTCCGTCGATGACCTTCGCCGGAAGGTCCTGGCCATCTTCCCCCCGGAGTCGAGCAGGACCTCTCGCCGCTCCGCGATGGGATGAACTCTGGCGCTGTCGCCGTCGCCGTCGCCGTCGCCATGATCCAGTGAATCCCAAAGGCCCCTACCTGGAGTTCGATCACGTCTCGAAGGCCTTCGGTCCCAGACCAGCCCTGACCGACGTGGCCTTCGTGCTCGACAGACCCGGAGTCACGGGCCTGGTGGGCCCCAACGGGGCGGGAAAGACCACCACCCTTCGGCTCGCCGCGGGGTTCTTTCCTCCCACCCAGGGAGAGGTGCTCCTGGGGGGCACTTCCTACGCCGAAGAGGAGCTGGCCCTGAAGGCCACCACGGGCTACCTTCCTGAGCGCCCCCCCCTCTATCCGGACATGACAGTCCAGGCATATCTCGAGTTCGTCGGAAGAATCAAGAACGTCCCCGGGCCCCTGCTGTCTCGCCGCGGGGCTGAGGTCTGCGACGACTGCGGCCTGCAGGACGTGATGCATCGGCGCATCGGCGCCCTCTCGGCTGGCTTCAAGCAGAGAACGGGCCTGGCGGCGGCACTGGTTCCCGACCCTCGGCTGCTGCTTCTGGATGAGCCAATGGCGCATCTGGACCCGCTCCAGAGGGAACAGATGCTGGGCCTCATTGCCGGGGAAGGGGACCGGCGAGCCGTGCTCTTCAGCTCCCACCTGCTCTCGGAGGTCGAGGACATATCGGGGCGGGTACTGGTGCTGCAAAGGGGGCGCCTGCTCGCTGATGGCCCGCCTGGAGACATCGGCTCCGGGTCCGTGGTGGTGCGGCTCAAGCTCCGAGCTGCTGGCCGGCAGCTGACCGACGGTCTCTCATCTCTGCCTGGTGTCGACGCCGTCCGTCTCAGACACGAGAGCGACGGAGTGTCGACACTGGAAGTCAGAGGCGCCCTGGCACCGGAGGATATGGCCCGGGCGGTGGTCGAGCAGGGTTGGCCGCTGCTCGAACTAAGCAGCAGCAGAGGCGGCATCGAGTCCCTCCTGAGGGAAGTCCCGAAGGGGGAATCCAAGGACTGAACCCGGGGACCTGCGTCCCCTGGCGGGACGTCAGTCAGCCAGAGCAGTTTCGGCTGAAGGTCACCAGTGCCTCGAGCCGCTTCATGGCCTCTCCACTGTCGATCCCCTTCTCGGCCAGCTGGGCCCCTTCGGCCAGACTGGCGGCTTTGCCCGATACGAAGAGAGCTGCCCCGGCGTTGGCACAGATGATCTGCCGGCGGGGACCCTTGTCGTCCCCGGACAGGATATCCCGGGCGATCTTTGCATTCTCGGCCACGCTGCCGCCGGCCAGCTCCTCGGGACGGCAAGGGGAGTATCCGAAGTCGCCGGGATCGATGACCATCTCCTCCACACAGCTGTCGGCCAGAAAGGCCGCGTAGGTCTTGCCCGTCAGCGTGATCTCGTCCATCCCGTCCTCGCCGTGGACCACCAGCGCCCGCTCCGAACCGAGCCGGCCCAGAGCGCGAGCCACGGTCTGCAGTACGCCTCGATCGTAGACTCCGAGCAGCTGGTAGCGGGCTCCGGCAGGATTGGTCAAGGGTCCGAGCATATTGAACATGGTCCGGATGCCGATGTCCTTCCGAACTCCGGCAGCGTGGCGCATGGCGGGGTGAAAGTTGGGCGCGAACATGAACCCCATGCCCGTCTCCAGGATGCTGTTGCCGACCTGCTCCGGCGTGAGACTCAGCTCCACCCCGAGCTCCTCCAGGATGTCGGCGCTGCCAGAAGTGGAGGAGACTCGCCGGTTGCCATGCTTGGCCACCGGAACACCGGCCGCGGCCAGCACAAAGGCCGACACGGTGGAGATATTGAAGGTCGACAGGCCGTCGCCCCCGGTTCCACAAGTGTCCATGAGCTCCGGAAGTGCGACGGGAATGGTCACGGCGTGGCTCCGCATGACCTCCGCGGCCGCGGCGACCTCTTCCGGGACCTCTCCCTTCATCCGGAGCGCCACCAGGAAAGCGGCAACCTGGGAGGGATTCGACTGGCCCTCCATGATCTCCGTCAGGGCGCCTGTCATCTCCTCCGGGGCAAGGTCATCGCCGGAGACTAGCGTGGCAATTGCTTCTCTGATCACCTGGACACCTCCCGGGTCCTTAGGACCCATGCCGGTGCGATAAAACGGATTTTGTTGTAGTGGGGCTCAGCCCCACACCCCGTTGGGAGAGCCAGCTCCCCCAAACCCCCAATTGGACTGGTGGGACTGAGAGTGCTGATGAACACTTGAATGACATATGAAAGCTCGACCTGTTCATCCGGGTCCAGGGGCCAATGGCCCCTGGCGGGAGTTCGAGGGCGGAGCCCTCGTTTTCAAACATTCCTTCCGCTAACTCATGGGCATTGCCCTTGGAACTGGACCGGCCACTTATACCACGGTTGTTCCGGACCTCGGGGTCTGATATGACCACCGATGAGCCAAGGAGGAGCTGTGGAGCTCGATGAGAAGAGAAGGTCCAAGATTGTCTGCACCGTCGGCCCGGCGTCGCGAACCCCGGAGGTGCTCGGGGAGCTGATCGATGCGGGTATGAACGTGGCTCGGCTGAATTTCAGCCATGGGAATCACCAGGACCATGCTGAAGTGATCGCCCGGATCCGCACCGCCGCCGACGAGCGGAGGCGTCCCATCGCCATCCTGCAGGACCTGCAAGGCCCGAAGATCCGGGTTGGCAAGCTCCTCAATGGGCCGGTGCAAATCTTCGGCGGCCGGAAGCTCACCCTGACCACCCGCTCCGTACCCGGAAGTCCGGAGCTGATCCCCACGGATTACGAGGATCTACCCAGGGACGTCCTGCCCGGAAACTGCATCCTCATGGATGACGGACTGATGGCGCTGGAAGTCCTGGAGGTCGAGGGCACAGAGGTCCACTGTAGGGTGGTGGATGGGGGCCTGTTGAAATCCCGGAAGGGGATCAACTTGCCCGGGACCGATGTCTCGGCACCCTCACTTACCGAAAAGGATAGGGAAGACCTGATCTTCGGCCTGGCCCAGGGAGTGGACTACGTTGCCCTCTCCTTCGTCCGCAAGCCGGAGGACGTGGCAGCCGTGCGGGAAGTGATGGAGCAGGAGAACCGCCAGGTGCCGGTGATCGCCAAGCTGGAGAAGCCCGAGGCCCTGGAGCGTCTGGAGGCCATTTTGGAAGTCGTTGACGGCGTGATGATCGCCCGGGGCGACATGGGGGTCGAGCTGCCTCCGGAGCAGGTCCCCATCGCCCAGAAGCGGATCATCCAGGCCGCCTATCAGGCCCGGGTTCCGGTCATCACGGCGACTCAGATGCTGGAGAGCATGACCGAGAACCCCCGGCCGACACGGGCGGAGGCCTCCGACGTGGCCAACGCCATTTTCGACGGAACCGACGCCACCATGCTCAGCGGCGAGACAGCCTCGGGCAAACACCCCGTCGAGACGGTAAAGATGATGGACCGGATTGCCAGGACATCGGAGCGAAACCGGGAGCTCAATGTTGCCCGGAATATGCAGGTCTCCCGTTCGGCGCTGGACTTCGCCGTCGCCACCTGTCAGGGAGCGATTCTGACGGCCCGAGCCGTCCATGCCCGGGCCATCGTGGCATTCACCCGTAGCGGTTCAACGGCCAGGATCATCTCGAAGCTGCACCCGCCCCAGCCGATCATCGCATTTACTCCCGACCCGGTGGTGAGACGGCAGATGGCCCTCCTCTGGGGCGTCACCCCCTGTACGATGCGATCCATGGATAGTACGGATGAACTGATGAAGGAGTTGGACACGGTGCTCCTCGAGGATGGCTGGGTCGGTCTGGGAGAGACGATCGTGATCATCATGGGCTCCCTGCGCCAGAAGGCCGGATCCACAGACCTGCTGCACCTGCACCGGGTGGGCGCCCTTCTCACCTGAACCAGTCCCTTCCGTTGGGAGGCCTACCTCACGATGCCGTCGATCAGGCTCGATGCTCCGGGCGGAGGCGACCGGAACCGTGCCAGGGAGATGGCCGACCCAGCGGGAGTTCGAGTCAGCTGGGAGATGCTGGTGATTCCCGTGACCCGATCTCCGGTCCGGGAGAACTGACCGATGAAGACCTCCGCCTCGGCGTCGGGATTGGAGCCGGCCAGGGTGCTCGTGGAGACCCAGGCAATTCGAGTCCCTTCAAAGCTGATGGATGGACTGGTGTTGAAGAACAGGTCATTGGTGATCTGAAGTGCCTGGGAACCGGGGCTGACCGCCACGGTGAAGAGCTGATTCCGGCTCGCAACAGCCCGGTCGAAGTAGATGTTGCCCCCCAGAGGATCCCAGGCCGATCGGCGATCGTCGGCGATGTTCAGGGTGAGGAGAACCGGCGCACCGCTGGCCACGACGCTGTTGAAGCGACTGTCTCCCGGGTCGATGACGGTCACGACGGGAAGGAGGATCAGGTTGAAGGAAGTCTCGAACGCCGAGGCGCCGGCGTCGAGGCGCCGGGAAGAGAACACGATGGAGGTTCCATCGGGGGACCAGACCGGATCTCGACTGTCCCGTAGACGGGTGGTTCCCGTATCCATGTCCGGCACCAGGACGACGGCGTTGCTTCCATCGAGACGGGAGGCGACGATCTCGAAGCGGCCGTTGGAGTCGGAGTCGATGGCGTAGACGAACCTTTCGCCGTCGGGGGACAGGTCCGCCGAATCCTCCGCCACTCCGTTGGAAGTCAGTCGCCTGGTGGTGGAGTTGCGAATGTTCGAGAGGTAGACCTCCCCGGAGGGACTCTCGAAGTCACTGACCACCAGCACTTCATCGGTGTTGGCTCGGCTCCAGTGAAGGGAGCGGAGGTTTCCACCCAGCTGGGACAGGGGCCTCAATCGAAAGTCGCCGCCTCGGGAATTGATGGTGGCGAAGGAGCTGTTGCCAGGGGTGAAGAACCGCGTCAGAAAGCCGATCTCGCTGCGATCCCCGTCGGGTCCAAAGCCATAGATCAGGTCGAGATTGCTCACCTCGCCGGCCCTGACGGAGGTCCGGCCGAACAGGGACACCCCTTCGGGGGAAATGGAAACCACGTCCTGAGTACCGACGGCGACGTTGTCGAGTCGATAGAAGCCAGCGGAGTTGG
>JAJFLN010000134.1 GCA_021772705.1 Candidatus Cloacimonadota bacterium
CCTTCCGCTGCTTCTGAGCCGCATCATCAAAGGCTGGAATGTCACTTCGACCGGCCCGCCCGGGCCACTTTCCATGGAGTCATCAGTACCTTCGACCTCATGAACTACGCCGTCCCTGTCTTCGAAGCGTTGCTGGAAATCCCCTCCACAAGCGTGGACCCCGGAGCATCAGACCAATAACAGCAAGCCCTCCCAATTGAGCCACAATTGGAGCGGCAGGTTGCCAAGTGTCAAGAGGACCAAGCAGCGGCTCTGGTTGAAGGAGTGACAACCGCATCACACTGAGTATCCCTGGCAAGAGGATGATACAACCAAGGCTGAAGTAACAGCCCAGGCAAAGCAACGTAACGGTAGCGTGAGGCTTCGGCATGTGGGACTTCGATGGGACGGTGTCAACTCATGGTGGCCATCTTGGGTTTTCGCCGCCCGCCTTCCATGTCAAGTATATCTCACTCTAACGGAATTGCCAGCCAAGGACCTGTACTCACATCAAGTTACCTGCACAGAGGGCATGGCCATGACTTAACCGGTCACGGATGCGCGAGGGCGGTTGGAGTTGTCACCGAGGTCGTCGCCGAGGAACTCGGCGACGTCTCGACGTGCGCTGGGCATGGATTAGCGGTTGGAGGTGTAAGTCCTCTGTGGGACTGTCGGAAGTAACCACGAGCCAAGGGCAGCTGCATGAACCGCGAGGTCATGTGGGATGGAAGCCGGAGGCGAACCGGAGCAGCGAACGTGAGTGAACCTCTGTTGAGGCCGAGCGGCAGGTGGGTGAGCGTGCCTCGAAACGTGATGCCCACAATCCGAAGTAGGACTGCCGAGAGGTACAGGGGGCGCGTGCGCCGGGACATTTCTAATCCTTACCCCAGGAGATCTCCATGGGTCCGTGTAGACGGTAGAGCCGGAGGAGGCAACGACAACGGTTCGATGCCCATGGAGAAGTCGGATCACCCCATAGTAGCGTTGAAGCCGGGTAATGCCGGTGGAGCGAAGGGGGTGACAGGTTGACAAGGGTCAAGTCGGGCTGCGTCCCCATCGTTTTCGCTGATAACCCGCAAGGGAGCAGGGAGTTCCTCCGCAAGGGTGAGGATTACCTGCGGCTCACAGCGATGTTGACAAAGGCACAGAAGACGGACCGCCAGAACGGCCGGAGTCTCAACGGCCACAATCTGGTTCCAGACCCCGTTCTGGAGCACTCTCCTGAAGAGCCGGATGTGTGACCCACAAGTCCGGTTCTGTGAGAGCTGCGGGGGCGTGAGCCCCTGCGGCTACTCAACAAGCCCACAGGGAGCCCAGCAGTCCACAAGACCACTTATTCAGGTTGGCTCTCAGAGAAGGAGAACCGGCAACTGTGCCAATCGTAGTGTCCTCTCACCGTACCTGCTGTCGCAGGATTCGTGCTGCCGGTCTGCGCTCCCGGGGGCGCCAATTCGCAGTAGAACGCTGACGATGTTTCGGGCAACACGCAACTGAGGCGCGGCGATTCTGGGTCCGGCCACGAAGTGGGCCGGGGCCAGGCTGGCTTTGGACTATACGAATCTGCAGATGCATACCCCAGGTAGCAAGGTCGATAACGTCTGGCATCACCTGCGAGGTCAAGGGGCGATGCCGGAGCGGAGCGGAGGTGTCGCCCCGGTCTGGCGCGTCGGCTGCGACAGCAGCCGGCGTGACAGATGAGATCGTCTGCTGCATGCTTCTGTTAGACGGGGTATGGAGTGCTGTGTACCGGACCACGGCCCGTAAGTGTTCGAGGGTCCGCTGTGGGGCGGAGGTGCTCGAGGAGAACGTCACGATACAGGATGCGTGGCGCGTCGTGTGCGCTACGGCTTGTCCATATTCGCGTTGTGTAGACAAGCAAGGAAGGCAGCCGGACGCAGGATTGCGATGTCTTCATGCTGTTCGAGTTCCAAGAGGTCTTTGTCGCCTGTCACAATGTAGGTAGCCCGGCCTTCGAGAGCTGTCGCGACATACTTGTCGTCGTCAGGATCTCGTTGCACAACGTGCGGAATGATAGCTGGGGTGACTACGTCTGCGGCGAGAGCCAGCGCATGCACGTATCCAGTGAGTTCTTCGTCAGTGCCCGTGATCCTCTTGGCGATTCTCGGGTAGGCAAGCACTCGACGAAGTTCCGCAAGGATGTCAGGAGACGCCACCAGCGTGAACGCAGACTCTGTGAACAACAACCGGATGATCTGCCCGGAGTGGCCCCGTGGCTGAATCAGGGCGCTGGTGAATACGTTGGCATCGAGTACTGCCCGAATCATGGGGCCGTCTTGTGACGTGGGGGTCTGCTGGCATGCTTACCTTCATCGGAGAGTTCCATGGCTTCGCCCTCAGTCAGATCCGAGTGCTGTCGTGCTAGGAGGCCCAGGACGTGAGAGCGTGCTGCGGCTTCCAGTTGAGCCAGCTTTTCGATTGGAAGGACGGCCGCGAGTGGTTTCCCCTTGCGCTCGATGATGTACTCATCATGACGGAGGGCCACTCGATCAAGGATTTCACCGAGTTTCTGCCGAACCTGGAGAGTAGATACTGTCTTCTTCATGTATAACACCTCTGACACTTATAATACTTCGTGGGTCTGACACACGCAACCGTGAGGAAGCGTCGGGCGCGAAGCTCGGACAGAAGCCTCATGACCGGTCCGGAAGTGAGGGACCTTCTGGCGAAGCACCGTTGGGCGCTCGGCGCCCTGAGAAGGGCTACAGCAACGGAACCCGACGCCTGACCGATTCTGGCGGAACTCTCAAGGCAAACCATGCAGGGACCTTCGCGATATATGCGGACGCCGGGCAGCGAGGAGTGCGAACGGAGATCTTATCCACGTGGTAGGAGACTCCCGGGGGGGGCTCCTGGGAACCTCGGACAGGCCCCGCTGTGGAACAATGGTCGGGTCTTCCGCAGAATCTGCCTCGTGGCCCGACAGTCATGCACGCAGCTGACCGGCCGGGCTCTTGATACGGTCGGCAAGCCGCACTGAGACTGGTGTTTCACGATGAAACGCTGTGGCAAGAGCGCCATGCTCAGAAGCCGCTCTACGACAGGGTATGCACTTGAGGCAGGCCGCGAGGAGAATCTGTAGGTTCCATTGAAGCCCTGCGGTAGTTCGACCGCTGCTGTGGTATGGGCAAGACGTCGCGGGACCCCGCTCAGCGTGCCGTCCCCCTGGCACTCGCTCCGCTCCCCGGCCTTCTCGAGCGCCCAGGACGTCTTGCGGCTGATGGAGGGGAGTGTATCCAGATTCTTCAGGGGCTCGGCACGTGCCTTCGGCTGTCCAGGAAAGGGTTTTGCGAGAGTGGACCCACTACCAACAGACTCTGCTGAGGAGGCCAACGGTCCTGCGAAGGGAGTGGTTGCGGAGAGTCTCCCGTACGTGGCGGAAAGCTGGGGGCTTGTTCAAGCGTACTGCTCAGAGTGGCGATCGGCCTTGGGAAGGTAGGTGAGTGACGCCCTAGCCGGAGTCTCCTGGCTACGGCCCAAGATAACCGGCAAAAGCCGCTCTAGACAAGGATCCGGACATGAACCGTGTAGTACCTAAAACAACGGCCTCTGGAATGCCGTATCAGGACTTGATCCAGATCGGGTTGGAGCCAGGGTCCCAACTGACATTCCTGCATCCAAGCGCCGTGACGTTTAGGTACTACATCCTCGGGACTCAACAGAGAAGCAGCCTGGAGGTTCGTGCCATCGTCGGTCACAGGATAGCATGCCACGACATGGATGTCGCCGATCCCGAAGGTGCCGCCCGTCACGGCGCGACGCCGTCCGAACGACCGTAGCCAGGAGACTCCGGCTAGCGTCGGCATTGAAAGCCGTCAGAGTTAGTGCATCGGTGTCTGTCCATGGCACTCTTCGGGACCGAGAGGGTGGTAAGTGGATTCCAGTGAACTCAGCCACTGTTGTAAGGCGTCGCAGTGGTTCAATGAGGGAACTCGTTGCACGGAATAGCCCGTCTAACGTCAGAAATCACCTGCGAGGTCAAGGGGTGATGCCGGAGCGAAGCGGAGGTGTCGCCCCGGTCTGGCGCGTCGGCTGCGACAGCAGCCGGCGTGACAGATGAGATCGTCTGGTGCATTTCTTCTGTTATCATTTTTTTGCGGGGGGAGGCTTCGGCTTCGGGCGGTACTGGACGCCTGGGATGTTCTTGAAGTCAGCATCTTGTGTCCAGAGAGTGGCATTGCTAGAGCTGGCTGTTGCAAGGATGATGGAGTCAGCCATCGGGATGCCGTATTGGAGAGAAAGCTGGGCCCCATAGAGGGCGAGGTCGTCCGTGAGCGCGATAACATTGCCCTGTCGCATGATGGCGACAGCCTGGAGGCCGTCTTGTTCGGAGCGAAACCTGTTGAAGTGCTTGAAGACTTCGTAGAGGGTTACCGTTGGGACGATTAGTGTCTTGGGTGCCTCGATTGCTGGCGCGAAGAAGTCTGCGTTGGGCGCGCCAGCGAAGTACTCGAGCCAGCCAGAGGAGTCGACGACGTTCATGGCCGGTCGGGATCCCGTTGGATGTCGGTGGGCATGCCCTTGGCGAATCCGCGGAGTTCCCGAGCCGGTCGAACGGGAATCAGCTCGATGCGGCCGTCATAGGCGATAGCCTGAACCTTCTGTCCGGGGGTGAGGCCGAGCCTATCACGAATGTCCTTGGGGATTACCACTTGGAACTTGGGAGAGATGGTAACGGTTGTCATGGTGAACCTCCATCGATAGCATGGTCATCATACCTTCATGCGGTCGATATGACAAGCAGGGCAAACAGGCTGCGGTGGGTTGGTGCTAGAAGCGGTTCAGGTGGGGCGTAGGGCGGATCCGTGTCGTGGAGGGCGTCGGTACACGGCCGGCGGTGTCGGGGGAGAATCCCGGATGCTGGCCCGGTGCTGGCTAGAGGAGGAGTCGAAGTGCAGGGGTGGCATGGCTTGATAGAGCACATGAGTGACATGCGGACTCCAGCCACGCTGAAGGAGGGCAACGATTGAGCCAATGACGTTGCGCGGATCCGGTCACGGATGCACGGGAACCGGTCTACGTGAGCATTCTTGCCTATGAGGTGCCTCCTGCTGAGTCTCGGGGCGCTGGTTTTCCATACTCGAAC
>JAJFLN010000135.1 GCA_021772705.1 Candidatus Cloacimonadota bacterium
TCCCCCAACAGGGTGTGGGGCAGAGCCCCGCTACAACAAAATCCGTCTAATCTCAGGGGTATTGCCGCTAGACGGCTTCCTCGACGGGAGGCCCGGAACTCTCGCCGGGTGACTCGGGCATGGTGAACAGCGTCATGGCTCCCACGGCCTCGAGCAGACCGCCCAGCAGCAGCGTTCGCAGGCTGCCGAGGAGGGGGATCAGGACCATCCCGGCCATCAGGGCGCCGACGATGGCTCCCACCGTGTCCGCCGAGTAGGCATAACCGATGCACTCACCCATTCCCGGAGCGTCCTCTCCATCGGTCTGGCCGTGTTCGAAGAGGATCTTCGCCGCGATGGGGATCTCACCTCCCATCAGGAACGTGGGGAACAGCATCAAGGCGAGACTGAGGAACAGCTTCCAGCTGAAGCTGCTCAGAGTCTGGACCAGGCCGACAGCCGGCAACAGGTAGAGCGCGCAGGCGCTGATCCCAAGCTCGAGGAGGATCAGGAGCACCACGGGATTGGAGGTCCGATCCGACAGGGCTCCCAGCATACGGCTGCCGAGGGCCAGGCCGGCCATGAAGGCCGCCAGTGTTCCTCCCGTGGCGATCTCCGTGGCGCCGAAGGCGAGAGTCAGTTCACGGATCAAGACAACCTCGTAGAACATGGCCGTCGCGCCGCTGGTGAGGAGCACGTAGCTGAGAACGATTCGGTACCATCGGGGCATCAGGAGTCCTCCTTCCGCTGGACCGGGACAGCTCCTGCCAGGAGAGTCCTCCCGGTGAAAACGAGGAGCATCAACCAGGCGCCGAGCAAGGCGCCGCCAATCTCCCGTATCCGAAGGTCGAATCCCGTCGGAAACCACTGCAGCTCCGCAGGAGGTGTGAGGTGCGAGCCGGCGGTCCCTTGAACCTCCGGACCATCGACGGCCGACCCGAGCATCTCGAGTGTTTCGGAGTCCAGTGCGAAGTAGGCCGGGTGATAGGTCTCGCTGTAGTGGTCCATTCGAACGTCCTCCTTCTGGAGTCTCTCGAGAATGGCCTCGCGAGTCCGGTGGTGGGTCAGGTTGCTGCCGGAGGCGATGAGGAAGCCAAAAACACCGAAGGGAGGCACGGTCTCCTGGGCGGCAATCACGGTCTGAAAGCGACTGGAGAGCCGAGCATGCAGACGGTGGAACCCGTCGCCCCAGGCCAGGGGCCAGCCCCTGATGGCGACGATTCCTCCCGGGTTCAGGGCTCGCTTGAAGAGGTCCACCTGGGCGCCTTCGAGGAACTTCGAAAACCCTCCCTCGTAGGGCAGGGGGGGATCGACCACAATGACGTCGAAGCCTCCCGAGACCCGGGGGAAACTCCGGCGGTACCGGGCCAGGACTTCTCGGGAGTCGAGGATCACAGTCACCCTCGGATCCGAAAATGCCTTGCCTTCGATCCGGGACAGATGCCGGTGGGCCAACGGCAGGACCGATACGGGAACTCCGGTCAGGACCACCTTTCGGACAGAGCGGAACTTCAGGACCTGGTAGAGAGCCCCACCGTCCTGGTCGCCGATCACCAGGACCCGTTGAGCCGGCCGGCTCGTGAGGACCATAGCGGGCATGACCAAGGCCTCGTGGTAGACGGCCTCGCTGGCCTGGCTGACCTGGGGCCAGCCGTCGACGTAGAGGGTTCTCTGAAAACGGTCCAGATCGGTCACGGTGTACCTGTGTCCGTCCAGCTGTTTGTCCGTGAGGGTGGTTCGTCCTTCCCGAAGGATCTCGATCTGTAGCTCGATCCACTGGACGGCGCCGGTCACCAGAGCCAGCTGAGCCGAGGCGAGGCAAAGGGCGAAACCGAGGAGTGCCAGGCGATAGGTCCTCACGGATCGACTTCCTTCGGACCGGGGTCGCGACGGCGGCGTCCGATGAAGCCCGAGACGATCCAGAGGAGCAGCACCAGCGAGGACGCCCCGATGTACTGGGTGAAGTAGATTGATCGGTTACCCAGGTAGTCGAGACCCATGAGCATATAATAGAGGATGACCGGGTGATCCGAGGTGCTGATCGGCCGGCCTGTTCTGGACAGGAGCCAGCTCATCTCGCGATTGAAGAGGAAGAGCTCCCGGTGACGGGCCGGGTGGTAGTGACGAGGCTTGATGCCCGCGGTCCGGAGCCGCTGCTTCAGCTCCCGAATCGGCATGCTCCTCGGATTGTAGACAGCGCTGGCCATGACGTAGCCCCAGAGGCCGAAGCTCGGGATGTCCTCGTTATAGGGAAACACCCGTCCGAACACATGACGCATCGTGTCGACTATTGCCAGGAATGCCCGGGGGTACTCCGATGGCGACGTCGCCTGGGTCACGAGGATTCCATCGGGAGCGAGGTTCGCCGCCACATCGCGGTAGAAACCATCGGTGTAGAGGTTAGCCACCAGTGTGTCCGTCGGATCCGGCAAGTCGATGATGATTACATCGAAGGTTCGAGCTCCGTCTCCCAGCGTCCTGGCCCTCTCCCGCAGGAAGAGTCGTCCATCGCCGATCCGTAGATTCAGCCGGGAGTCCGACTGGGCGCCCTGAGGCACCTCGGGAATCAGCTCCTGGACCACCTGAGGGACCCGGGGGTCCATCTCGCAGTGGGTGATCTCCTCGACGGAGGGAAATCGGCAGACCTCTCGGAGCGCCCCCCCGTCGCCTCCCCCGACGATCAGGATCTTTCGAGGATCATCGTGAGTCAGCAGGGCGGGCAGGACGAGGGCCTCGTGATACCAGCTTTCGTCCCGGGTGGCCAGCTGGAGTTGGCTGTTGAGGAAGAGGCACTTGCCGAAGACTTGATTCTCGATGATGTCGATGCGCTGGTAGCGGGTCTGCTCGCTGTAAACCAGCGGAGCGTTGTAGAGGAGGCCGTTGTACCACCACTGCACGTCGGGAGCGAAGATGACCAGGGCG
>JAJFLN010000136.1 GCA_021772705.1 Candidatus Cloacimonadota bacterium
GGTGACGTGAGCGGAACCCAGGGCGCCACCGCAGTGGACACGGTTGGCGGAAAGACAGCCGCCGAGGTGACTGCCAGCGTGGGAGTCACCGACACGGCCACCACGGCCGCGATGGCGAACGCTCTGGTCATCCGTGATTCCAACGGCAGCTTCACGGCCACGACAGTGACGGCCGATCTGGTGGGTAACGTAACAGGCAGCGTGACGGGTAATGTGACAGGTAACTTGATCGGCAGCCTGACGGGCAACGCCGACACGGCGACGAGCTTCAGTGGCAGCCTATCCGGTGACGTTACAGGCACTCAGGGCAGCACCGCGATTCAGAACGGAGCCGTCACAAGCGCCAAGATCCTGGACGAAACAATCACGAGCGATGACATCGACGATGGCACCATCGCCGCCGTCGATATCGCTGACGACGCCATCACCAGCGCCAAGCTGGCACCGGGCTCGGTCGGCAGCGATGCCCTCGCCGATGGCGGTATCACCAGCGGCGACCTGGCCGACGGATCCGTGGGGACCGCCGACATCGCCGACAACGCCGTCACGGGAGCCAAGATCCTGGATGACACAGTCACCTCCTCGGAGCTGGCCAGTGGGGCTGTCACGGCTGGCGTGCTGCTCGACGGAGTGGTCATTGGATCCAAGCTGGCAACCGGAGCCGTCACCAGCGGCGCCATCTCCGACGACTCCATAACGGCCAGCGATCTGGCCGAAGGCTCGGTAACATCCAACGAGATTCTGGACGGCTCGGTGACAGGCGACGACCTTGCAGACGGCCTGGTTACGATCAACGACCTGGCCGTCGATTCCGTCACGAGCGATCAGATCGTCGATGGTTCGGTTACCACCGCAGACCTGGCAACGGGAGCCGTCACCAGCGAGGACATCCTGGACAACACCATCCTCACTGCTGATCTGGCCGATGGTTCGGTGACATCCGTGAAGATACAGGACGGCTCCATCTTCTCCGCCGACATCGCCATCGACACCATCACGGATCAGGATCTGGCAGACGCCTCCGTGACGACCAACGAGATCCAGGACGCCACGATCACTTCCGCCGACCTGGGCCCCAACTCCGTGTCGAGTGCTTCTATCGCAAACGGCTCCGTGACGACTGACGATCTGGGCAGTAACGCCGTGACGAGCGCCAAAATCCTGGACGGCACCATCACCGGTGCTGATATCGCCGATGACACACTTACCTCCGCCAAAATCGCCGATGACAACATCACGGCGTCCAAGATGGCCACCGATGCTGTCACGTCGGGCACCATCCAGGACGGCACGGTCTCTTCCGCAGATATCGCCGACGGCACCATCACCGGCTTCGATATCGACATCGGTGCCGTCGCCAGCAGCAATATCTTGGATGGAACCGTGGCATCGGCAGACATCGCCGACGGGACCATTCTCGACACTGACCTGGCCGACGCATCGGTGACGTCCGACAAGATCGAGGACGGGGCGATAGCGACCGCCGACCTGGCCACCGATGCGGTCACGGCAGGGAAGATCCAGAATGGCGCCGTGACAGAGGAGAAGCTAGGCACCGGCGCCGTGACAAGCGACAAGATCTCCAACGACTCAATCGTCAATGCCGACATTAACTCCGCCGCCGCCATCGCCGGTTCCAAGATCTCGCCCGTATTCACCACGACAAGCATCGCGATCGAAAGCGACGTGAAGATTATCGTCGGCAACGGTACTCCCGAGGGCTTCGTCTCCGCTCCTCCAGGCAGTCTTTTCCTTAGAAAGGACGGCGGCGAGGCCGGTTTGACTCTCTACATCAAACACACCTCAAACGGCAGCACCGGTTGGGGCGTCGTTACAGCCATGGATCTCTAGCCCTGGCATGAAGGCTGACCTGCTCCCAGTGACCCAGTCCTACCGAGTCGGAATCGTGGGCGCCACCGGCGCCGTCGGCACTCGCATGCGCCTCCTGCTGGCCGAGCGCCGGTTCCCCGTCGCTCGGCTCTCCCTCTTCGCCTCCGCCAGGAGCGCCGGTAAGAAACTGCCCTGGGGCGACGAGACACTGACCGTCCAGGAGGCCTCGGAGGACTCCTTCCACGATCTGGACCTGGTCCTCTTCAGCGCTGGCACGGCCACATCCCGTGACCTCGCTCCGGCAGCAGCCCGCTCCGGCGCCGTAGCGGTCGACAACTCCAATGCCTGGCGAATGGAGCCCACCGTTCCCCTGATCGTCCCGGAGGTCAACGGCTCCAAGGCCCTCGAACACGAGGGGATCATCGCCAACCCGAACTGCTCCACCATCCAGATGGTCGTCGCCCTCTGGCCCCTTCATCAGGAAGCAACGATTCGCCGCATTGTCGTCTCCACCTACCAGTCCGTGTCCGGAACAGGCCTGGACGCAATGGAGGAGATGCAAGCCCAGTCGAAGGCCATCCTCGAGGGCACTCCCGAACCGGCCCCCTCCGTCTACCCCCACCCCATCGCCTTCAATTGCCTCCCCCACATCGACATCTTTGACGACGAAGGCAACAGCAGGGAAGAGACCAAGATGATCCGGGAGACACGCAAGATCTTCAGTGAACCGGACCTGGCCATCACCGCCACCTGCGTCCGCGTCCCGGTCCTCATCTCCCACTCCGAAGCCGTCAATATCGAGTTCGACCGCCCCATCTCCCCATCACGGGCACGGGAGATCCTGTCAGCATCCCCCGGCATCGCCGTCATCGACGACCCCTCCGGCGCCAAGT
>JAJFLN010000137.1 GCA_021772705.1 Candidatus Cloacimonadota bacterium
GGGACCCCCTACGGGACATGCACCCTCGATACGTCGAAGGGTTTGAATGAGCTTCGGTTCGTCCATTCAGCTACACCTCCACGATCAGGTCGAACCCAGTCCTCTCCTTGATGATCCCCTGTAGCGTCTCGACCTGTCCGGCGTCGGGCAGGCGATGAACCTCTATCTTCACAGTCCGGGCCGCCACATTCAGGCTCGGCCCCTTGCGGATGGACCAGTCCCCCGGGCAGTGCCCCCGGAATATCGCCAGCACCGGCTGCTGGTTCACGCGATCCGATACACGCACCCGCCATCCCGTCAGCTGTTCAGCCTCGGCGAGAAGCTCGGCGTAGCGGCGACCGACCTCCGGCGTGACAAAGCCCAGCTCGATCACGAGCCCGTCAGCGTCTCGCCGCAGACTCTTCTTCTCTGGCCGGTGCGGTGATTCCGAGAACAGGCGATCGATCAACGCCAGGGCCTGGTTCTGCTCCAACGCCGTCGCACTCGGGCTGAATTCTTGCCCGGCATGAGTTGCCCGCAGCGCGGCCGACTCCTCTCGGACTCGTTCGATCTCGAGAACCACTCCGGTCAGCTCCTCGAAACGCTCGATCAGCGACGGGACCGAGGCTTCCCAGTCCGGCGGTACTGCCCGGACCTGAACTCGCACGGTGTTCCTGTCCCGGTGCCAGGAGGGCACCCGCGGAACATCCCAGTCCTCGGGCATCGTCTCCCTCGCGGCCTGCTGCAATGCTTCCTGTCTCGCCTCGGGATGGAAGTCGAACTGCCAGCCTGTCTCGGCTGCCATCTCCTCGGTCGTCGCCTTCCAGCGCCGGCGGGCGGCGATGGGGAAGGGAAAGCAGAGGACGATGGTCCGGTCTTCCTGGTGGACACTCTTCTTGAGGAGACCCGTCCCGGGCGGCAATCGCTCATCGACCCGGGCCAGGACCGCATTTAGTTCGAGGGGCCCGTCCGTTGCCCGGGCCGAGGGGGTCCAGCTGCTCTCGGATCGTTTGTCTCGCTGGGAGTCCGGTTTCCGCAACCTAAGCAGGAACGGCCTCCGGGCGTCCGGTACCAGCGGTGAGTCGGGGCAGGAGAGCTCGAGGCGAAGCCGTTCCCGGAAGTCCCGATCCGAGGCAGCGGTTCTACCGCCCCAGAGCGCCGCCAACTCCCGCAGATCGAAGGGACGGGAGTCGCCGAACCGTTCTCTCAGTGCCTCGGCGAACGCCAGCACAGCCTCCCGCTCAACGGCACGGGCGAGAGAGAACTGAGGCAACGCTTCGGGGACCTTCTCTGCAGGGGCCTGGCGATACCGGAACGTCAGGGTCTCGCCGAGGGCGGGCAGGAACATTCCACGCCGGACTCTCGATGCGGCTTTCCCGACCAGAGCTGGCCGGGAGTCCCCCTCGCCGTGGACCAGAATGGCGTCCTTGGGACGAAGGTGCGCCAGCAGGCTGGCGGTCTCCCCGCCATCGGCGTGGGCGGAAAGGGAATACCGTGTGACGCGGCAGAAAACGGGAACCACGTCGCCGCCGATCCGCAGCTCCCGGTTGCGGCCGTCGGCCAGATCGAGAAGGGCCCGGCCAGGCGCTTCTTCGTCCTGATAGCCCGTGATGGCGATCAGATTCTCCGGGTACGGAGCAAGATGCCGGGCGAACTGCTGGCTCGGGCCGCCACTCAGCATCCCGCTGGAGGCGACGATGCAGCAAGGAGGCCCCTTGGCGATCTCGTCCCGCTGAGCCGGATTCTCGACGCGACGGATCGGCCCGTCGGAATCGAAGAACGGATTTCCTCGCTTTTCCACCTGGCGCCGCAACCAGGGCGCGAGCCACTCCGGGTGGTCGGCGTAGGTTTCACAGACGGCCTTCACCATGCCGTCGACCCAGACCGGAAATGGCTGAAGCTTCTTCCGGGCGAAGGCTCGCCGCAGGATGAGCAGCACCTCCTGCGCCCGGCCGAGGGCGAAGGCCGGGATGAGCACCTTCCCACCTGCCTCGATCACCTGGCCGACGGTGTCGACCAGCCGCTGCTCCTCCGCGGGCCGGCTGGCGTGCATTCGGTCCCCGTAGGTCGACTCCGTGACGACCACGTCGGGCCTCAGTTTGGGGGGGAGCATACCCGGCACGGTGAGCTGGTCCGCGACGGAGTAGTCGCCGGTCATCAGCACGCATCCGTCGCGGGACCGGACCGCGACGGACGAGGCCCCGAGGATATGTCCGGCCGGATAGTGGGTGATGGTGACGGCGCCGCCAGCGACCTCGACGGGCTCGAGGAAGCGGGTCGCCGTGCCCCTGGCCAGCAGTCCTTCGACGGCCTCCCTTGCATAGAGCGGCAACTCACCTTCCCTGTCGAGCCGGCTGCCCATGATTTTCAGAGCATCGAGGAGGAGGATCTTCAACAGCGCCCAGGTCGGCTCGGTTGCCAGCACGGGAACGTTGGGATAGCTGCCGTGCAGCACAGGGAGGGCTCCACTGTGATCGAGGTGAGCGTGGGTCAGGACCACGGCGTCGACGCCGCCACGCTCCTCGATGGTCCGGAGGTCCGGCAGAGGATCTCTCGAGGCGCCCCCCATCCGCAGGCCGCAGTCGACCAGAATCCGAGCTCCGCCGGTCTCCACGAGAGTGGAGCTGGCCCCGATCTCATCGGCGCCGCCGAGAAATGTGAGTTGTAGAGTCATCGGGTCCCATATTACACAGAGCGATGCGGGATGGGATCTGGGTGGCCGATGGACAGCCAAGAGATGGGACACAATACCGAACTCCCAATCTCATGGCCATGTCGCACGAGAACGGTAGGTAACGGCCCACTCTCTCGGGGAATGGCGATGAACCGCCTCGACTTCTCCCGGAGCGCAACCATCGGCCAGGCGACATGAGAGGATCTTGCGCTCCGATGGCTAGCGGCAATGCCCATGAATTAGCGAAGGAATGTTTGAAAACGAGGGCTCTGCCCTCGAACTCCCGCCAGGGGTCATTGGCCCCTGTATCCGGATGAACAGGTCAAGCTTTCGCGTGTCATTCAAGTGTTCATCCGCACTCTCAGTTGCACCAGTCCAATTGGGGGTTTGGGGGAGCCAGCTCCCCCAACGGGGTGTGGGGCTGAGCCCCACTACAACAAAATCCGTATTACCTCACCGGCATTGTGGCTAGCGGGAGGTGAGGCCTATGAGGAACATCGTCAGTCCGCCGAGGCTCAGGATCAGGCCGGCGACCAGCTGGAAGGTCATCCACCGGTTTCGGCTGGCGATCTGAGCGGCTTCGGATCGGAGGGAGAGTATGAATGGCCTGTCCCCCTCCTCGTCGCGCTGAAAGAAGAGTCCATTGCGCATCTTCGTCACACGGCCGATGGCGTAGATCGACTGTCCGACCTTGACGGCGTCGACTTGAGTCCGGGCGCCTTGGACCTCCGTGGTTCGGTAGCCCACCATGGCTCCCATCTCGGCCTGCCAGGAACTGTCATGTCCCCCCTCACGCCGGCGATGGGCCTCGCTGGCTTCGAACGTGGCGCCCGTGGGCAGGACTCCGATGGCACCGGTGCTGTCCCGGACTCTGAACGTGCACGAGTTCGTCTCATCCTTCACGGTCCGTGACGTCCGTCGGGTGTCCCACTCTCCCCTGGAGTTCCGATAAGACTCCTCGACCTGTTCCGTGATGACCAGTCGGTAGTAGACCCCTTCCTGGTCAGTCCCGGGAATGGTGAGAGGCGTGTCGCACTCCACCTTCCCATTCACTTCGTAGTAACCGGCTGTCTTGATCCGGCCTATCGGGGTGGTCGGCGTCTCCTCCATCGTGGCGACCACCTTTCGGTTCCGGTACGCCAGGTAGAGGCTGACGAAACCGACGAGGATTCCCAGCAGGCCCAGGCCTATCTGAAGCTGAGGAGACATGATTTCAGACCTCCCTTCTCCGGTCGCCACCGGCTCGGGCCGGCGAAGAATCTAGACGTTCCGATACCCGGCTCACTGGTGAGTGATCAGAGTCACGACGGCCAGGCTCCGACTTCGATTGCGCTGTGGACAGAGTACTACAAGTGGTCTTCGGCTGGGCTGAATTCATGAGGAGGGTGTGAGCCATCAAGCGGGAACAGCCCGAGCTGCCTGACGTCGTCGAACAACCACGCCCGGGGGTCGCCCCCGTGGACCCGTCGCGTCGGACCTGACTCGGGGTGATACCCCGCGGTCGACTCTCCTAGCGGTTCGACTCGGTCATGCTCGAGAGCTGCATCTCGATGTGATAATCCACGATGGTCGCATCGACCTTCACCAGACCGAGACCGGGGGAGAAGTAGAGATCGCCCACGATCGTGTAGCGCGCTTCGTGGGTTCCTATCACGTAGAACTTCCGGGCCTCGATCGGCGAGCCGCGATACTCCAGCTCGACCCGCTCCTTGGTGTAGGCGATCCAGTCGCCATCGTCGATTCGTTGCCGCTCGACGAGAGGGAACTCCATCAGCCTGATCGAGTGGTCCACTGTATCCTGCGCCAGGCTGCCGAGGTAGGTGACCCCCTCCAGGACGAGCCCACCATCGCCCTGAACGATGGTGGGAAACTTCAACCTCGGCGAGAACGAATCCCTGGCCCTCAGGCTCACTACCGTGTTCCCTTCGCTCCTCTCGATGCCGAGGGTCTCCAGTACGTAGGAGCCACTCCTGGTCTTGCCGACGCCGCTGGAAGGCGTCACCTTGGCCTCGTAGGTCCAGACATGGTTGTCGCCGGTGGGGAAGAAGTCCTCCGCAAAGGCGGCTGTGGACAGCAGAAGCGAGGCTATCAAGAGAGAAGAGAGGTTGTTCATGAGGAATCGAGATCTCCTGTCGTGGTGTCCGGGCGGTTGCGGGGCCCGGTACCGAGTCACGAAAGCGCGAGGTTGGAGCTTCAGAATAGCACTCGAGCGGGCGGACGCAACTCGACCAAGCAGACCGCGGGCTGCCTCCGGGGCATCATCCCGAGGATCTGGATCGGGGCTCATCAAGAAACTCGAAAAAGGGGGTTGACGTTTTGGCCCCCTGCTGATACAATCCTTCTCTTCCTCACGGAGAGGTCACCAGCAAACGGGCGGGGTCGCCCGGAGGTGACAAGTAACAACAGGAAGACAGCGAGGAGTTCTGCAGGACGAATCGCAGCTAGCGTCGGCAGGTCCGAGGGACCGGCGGGGGCGAAAGCCCGAAAGCAGTAGTGGCCCCGGAGTCCTCGAGTACCAGAGGACGTGGTTGGACAGGGATCTCCCAGGAGTTTCAGCTTGCTGAAATACGATCCCTTGATAAACGGTACTGAAGGCAGGAAGGACCCCTGAACTGCCCCGGCTGGAGAGTTCCAAGTCTGACGCCGGCTCTCCGAGTAACCAGGTTTCACGTGGCGCCAGGACCCCGAAGGAGACGAGATTCACGTCCCGACGAATTCGAGGCCCGAGAACGAGTGAAATCAACGCCGTCAGCAGGTATGTCCCGAGGGATACTCTCTTCGGAGAGAATCAGGAAGGACCGGGTGGATGGACCCAAGAGGGATACAAGGCCCCGCGAAGACGCATCCACATTACAGTCCCCCGAGCCGGTAAAACGGCCCGGGGGTTCTGTTCATTCTGGGGATCCGGCGACGGGGAAGACGATGGAGGCGGGACCCTGGTCTCTCGGTTCTTGGCTCTGGGCAAAGACCCCTGGGACCATCGCCCCGTCACCCAATACCCAACAGCCAAAGGCCAGAAGCGGGGCCCCGCTTCGATGCCGGCGAGGTGATTGACCTGGCAGCCGTCAACGCTGCGTCATTCGGAGCCGACGGTGGTGGCTGTGCTCCAGGGCTCTCTCGAAGCTGACCAGCCGTCGGACGAGTGATTTGAAGCGGCCGTGGGCGCCCAGGGGCTGCTCCCTCTGGATCACCTGGAAGAGGTGAAACTCCGGCGACAGTCTTCCCAGGTCGACATGGGGAATCTCAACTCCCATCCGGCGCAAGCGGGAGGCTCCCACGCAGAGCAGAAGGGCCTCGACGGTCAGCCTGCCCTTCCGAAGATCGGCGACACCGCGGCGAACCAGGTCCCAGCCAGGGAGTCCCTCTAGCTCCTTCAGGGCTCGGCTCGTCATCGAGTCGTCTCTCTTGAACGGGACAGAACCTCGTCGACCTTCTGTCGAAAGGCGTCGGGATCAATTGCAGGGAATCGAACCAGTAGAGGCTCGATCTCCAGGAATGCCCGCTCCAGCTCCTCGATCCTGACCAGTCCCCGGCCAAGCATCTCCATCACATCAAGGCGATCCGTCTCGTGGTCTCTCTCGATCTTGGCCAGTGTCTGAGCGAGCGCGTCGTAGTGGAAGAAGTCGACCAGCCCGTGTCGCGCGATGAAGGGACTTCGCTCCTTCCATCCCTTCAAGGCGGGAATGAAGTGATGAGGCGCCGCCAGCTCCACGTTGATCTCCAGCTCGTCCTTGATCCGGGGCAACGCCTCGAAGATCCCAGGAGGCTCGGGTTCCATGAAGAGGTCCACGTCGATGGTCCCTTCTCGCCACCCGATCATGACCGCCGTTGCTCCTCCGACCAGGTAGATCGAACCGGGCCCGCTGGCGGCATCTCCGATAGCCTCCATGAAGCGGCTCACTCGATTCGAATCGACCAGACCACGCATCGACTTCAGTCTACCTCCAGTCGAGGGCCGGCCTGTGATGTAGAATTCCCTTTGTCGGCGAGTGGTGATGATGCCATTGTGGGCCAGTCGGTCAAGGCGTCGCACGAGAGTAGAGTCTCGACGTGGCGGTCCGAGAACGGTGCAACTCCGTGCGATGCCGGACAGCTCCGGGACCTCCGAAGGGTGGGAAGGTGGGTTGCTGATGATGCGATCAATCTGGTGGACGGTTCGAGTGATGTTCCTGGTATGTGTCTGGACCATGGCGATGACCGAGCAGGCCATCACGTCGGAGAGTCTCGACCGGCAGGTCAAGGACGAGTGGCCGCCACCGGAAGCCAGGACGGTTCTCTCGAAGAGCCCCTCATCGGAAGGGCTTCGCGGGGAAGTGGCGATCGGGGACGCCGGCACTGCAGTCTCGAAGGAGCCCGGTACGACGATTGGCTCCAGGAACTCCCCTCCCAGTCCGAGGAAGCTCATCGTCGGCCCCTGGATCGCTGGACGCAGTGGGTACCTGGGGCTCTCGGCTGCCGCGCTCTCGAAAGAGGCGGCAGCCTTGCTGGCCACAGATGGCGGTCCTTGTCTGGTCGTCTACTGGGTGGAACCCGGGAGTGTGGCTGACCTGGCAGGCATCAGGGCGGGGGATCGCATTCTGGAGATTGACGGAGTGCGGGCCGTCACGGCGGAAGGACTACCGGCGACGTTGGAGATGGACGACTCAGAAGGGCTGCAATTGAGGGTTGAGTTCGGCTTCTCGACCCAGGGTTCTCGAGATCCTCACCAGAACAGTCACAGCCGCGACGGAAGGCGAGAGACACAGATGGTGACGGGGGACCTCAATGCCGCGCTGGTCGAGTGGGTGGTGCAGTACCGCATCTCGGATCCCGCCAAGTACCTCTTCGAGGTCCGGAAACCCTCCGAGACGCTCCGATTCGTGTCCGAATCGGTCATGCGAGAGGTCGTCGGCGATCGTACCGTGGACGAGGTGATCACCATCGGCCGCCAGGAGATCGAGGCGGAAGCGCTGACGAAGATGCAAGCGCTGTCGACGAAGTACGCCATGGGGATCAGCATCGATCAGGTCCAGTTGAAGAACATCAATCCGCCAAAGCCGGTGCAGGAATCGTTCAACGAGGTCAACCAGGCCCAGCAGGAGAAGGAGAAGCTGATCAACGAGGCCCGCCGCGACTACAACAAGGTGATTCCCCTGGCCAAGGGCGAGAAGGACCAGCGGATCCGCGAGGCCGACGGCTACAGGCTCAAGAGGATCAACGAGGCGCAGGGTGATATCGCCCGGTTCACCTCCTTGCTGGCGGAGTACAGGAAGGCCCCGGAGGTCACTCGCCGCCGTATCTACGTCGAGACCCTCCAGGACGTCATGCCGCGCATTCGCTCCAAGATCGTCGTCGATGAGGGAACTCGCAGCATTCTGCCACTGCTCAACCTCGACACCCGGAAGGGAGACCAAAAATGAATGGTGTACTGAGAGTGGCCCTGTTCGGGACTCTGGGCATCGGGACCTTCGTCCTGCTGAACTCGATCTACACGGTGAGCGAGGTCGAGCAGATGATCATCACTCAGTTCGGCAAACCTGTCGGCGCCGCAGTGACCTCCGCTGGACTCAAGATGAAGGTGCCTTTCATCCAGAACGTCAATTCGATCGACAAGCGCGTACTCGAGTGGGACGGCAGCCCGTCGGACATGCCCACCAAGGACAAGCTCTACATCTCAGTCGACCTCTTCGCCCGCTGGCGGATCACGGATCCCCTCCAGTACTTTCTGCGACTTCGGGACGAACGGAGCGCTCAGTCCCGCCTGGACGACATCCTGGGTAGCGAGACCCGCAACGCCGTCGCCAAGCACGAGCTGATCGAGATCATTCGCACCACCAAGGGCCGCGTACCACTACAGGACGCTCTCATGGCCGACACCGATCGCGATCGCATGGGAGCGCTGGTGCCGATCCAGAAGGGACGCCAGCTCGTCGAGCAGGAGATCCGCGCCGCTGCCGCCGAGAAGGTCAAGGTGTTCGGCATCGAGCTGCTCGATATCCGGTTCAAGCGAATCAACTACAACGAGAGTGTCCGCCCGAAGATCTACGATCGAATGATCAGCGAACGGCGGCAGATCGCCGAGCGCTTTCTCTCGGAAGGCAACGGCGAGGCCGCCAGGATTCGCGGCGATCGCGTACGGGACCTGAACAAGATCCAGTCCGAAGCCTACAGGAAGGTCGAGGAGATTCGAGGCGTGGCGGATGCCAAGGCCACGGAGATCTACGCGAGCGCCTACAACCAGAGCCCGGATGCGGTCGCCTTCTACGAGTTCACACGGACCATGCAAGCCTACAGTGCGATCCTCGCCGAGAACACCACCCTGGTTCTCTCCACGAACAGCGACCTCTTCAAGTTCCTCAAGGGGATGAGTCCCGACTCCGATGTGCATCTGGCAGAACGCCCCAAGGTAAGCCAGGAGACCGCAGCCGAGTGAACAGAGTGGTTGCCGAGAAGTGATCCGACGAGGACCCGGGTTGGCCCGGGTCCTCCCACTCGGGGCGACACGGTGGATTGAGGCCGGACAACCCCGAAGGCACCCCGAGGCTGAAGTCCCCGCCGGCTGAACCAGCCCGCCTCAGCCCTCCGACCCGAATGTATCGTGGATGGTCAGGGGGAGCGCCACTATACAGGGATCATTTTGAGACATTCTGACACACCCCATGAAACAGGCCCCGGCGGTGAGAATCCGCTCGGGGCCTGTGATTATCTTGGTAGCGGCGCAGGGACTTGAACCCCGGACACGCGGATTATGATTCCGCTGCTCTAACCAGCTGAGCTACGCCGCCTTGACTACTTTTCGAAGGGGGAATTCTACATCAACATGGACGGAAATGGAAGCACGAGAGTGCTCCCTGGGTGCATGTCCCGTAGGGGGCAGCCAACATTGGGAATCGCGGAGAGCACAGGGGTTCCTAGGTCCGACTCTCAGCCAGCTACTCGACAACATCAAGTACGATTTCTCCCAAAAGGACCACCGTGAGCCCTGCGAGCTCTGTGGACTCCGTGTAACTTCTCGAGTCATCGCAGCAGAAACCGCCCCCCTGCACGACACACTCTCAGCGCTCCCTCATCTCGGCAGGCTGCGCACCACCACTCCCTCGACGGCGGTCTGCTCCGCGAGCACTGCTTCGCTTCCTCGAACACATAGCCGGATTCCCACATGGCCCGTCGACGCAACCGGGACCTTCCGGGACAGCTTGAAAGCGGGGCCGCCGGAGCTCGTGGAGATCCAGGCCTGGGAGTCCTGGGGACGGTCCACGATCCAGTGGATCGCCAGGTGGTACAGCTTGCCGGCGTCTCCACTGACCTTGGAGAAAGCGGCGCTGAAACCCGGTCGCTCCGGAACCGGCGCCTCCAAGAACGTCAAACCGCCGTCCCGGCTCACGAGCAGCTTGATCTGCCACTGGGCCAGGATCTCCAGGAAGTCTCCCATCTTCTCTGCCCGGGATATGCCGAGGTAAATCCTGTCGGAATCCGTCGAAACCGAGGCCAGCAGGGTGTTTCCCTGGGGCGGAAGGAGGGGGCGAAAGCGGGGCCAGGGACCCGCTTCGGGCCGGTCCGACAAGGACTGGTAGACCGTCAGGCCCGGCTCGGACCGTGACGACGCTGGCGCCAGATACACGGCGGCCCTTCCAGCGGCCCAGGTGGCGCCTGTCCAGGTCAACTCCTGAAAGGGCACCTGTCCCACGTCGGTCGGTGGACCCATCGTGCCCTCGTGATACCGGAACTCGCGCCAGCGGATGAGGCTGGCCCCCCGGAGCGGATGTGACGTGCCGACACCGACACGACCCGCTCCCAGGGACGCTACACCGGCCCCGGGACGCCGGCATGACACCCTGGCGACGGGGCCCCAGTCGCCGGCCCAGGTCCGGAACCGGAAGCAGGCATCCCCTGAGGCCAGGCCTCCCTGATACCAGCTCAGAAGCAGCCCGTCGGGAAGTTCGAGAAGGTGGACGCCATCGACGATTTCTCGCCTCTCTCCCATGATCTCCTCGGGAAACCAGCTACGGCCCCCATCGGGGCTCCGTCTGACGCAGACTTCGCTGCCCCGGTCTGGAAGCCGGCGTGCCCAAGCAATGACGAACTGCTTGTCCCGACCTTCCAGGGCCAGCCCCCGGAGAGTGCGTTCCGTCCCTTCGAGCAAGAGCGAACCTGCCGCCCTGCCGGCCCTCAGCACCGTGGACGACAGGCTCGTCTTCTGCCCCTCCAGCCCGAGAGAGACGGCATAGGTGATGCCGGGACGAAGACCGGGAACATCCATCGAAGTCGAACCAGCAGGGATCACTGCGGACTGTTCCTCCTTTCCGTCTTGACTGCTGTACTCCAGTGAAACGGGAGCCGCCAAGGGGTCCCCGAACCAGATCCGTGCCCGGTCATTGCCGGCGCTGATACGAACTCGCTCCAGAGTGGCCGTCGCAAAGGTCGATTCGGATACCCGATTCTCGCCATGGGAGGACTCTGGGGTGGCAGCCAGAGTGTCGGGCTGCCGCATCGCAATGAAAGCCATCCCCGTCAGGGCGAGCAATGACAGGACCACCGCGACGAGCACCATCGGCTTGCCGGACCGGCCAGTCCCGGTCATGGGCCTGGAGCTGACCACCGTCGGTGCGGTCGCGGATCTTTGTCGCGACCCTCCCCCTCGGCGCCTCGAGACGCTCAGTCTCGTCGTGTCCGCTCCGCCGCCCCCGGTTTTCCGCCTCCCCGTCTCCAGCGCGACGGCGGGTGTCATGGCCCGGCTGGAACCAGCCATCTTCAACAGAGCCGACAGGGCCTTCTCCGCTTCTGCTGCAGTGGGTCGAGCCGCCGGCTTCGGTTGCAGGCAGGCGAGGACCAGGGTGGTCAATCTCGGCTGCATACCCGCCGTGAGGGTGGCCAGCTCCGCCGGCTTCAACTCGACCTGCTTCTTCAGCACAGATCCGAGGGTGTCGCCGGTGAAGAGCCGGTGCCCCATGGCCATCTCGTACAGGACCACTCCGAGGGCGTAGATGTCGGCCGGCGGGCCACCGGACTTCCCCCGGATGAACTCCGGGGCGACGTAACCCGGCGTGCCCAGGATGACTCCCTCCGCCGTCTGGGCGAACTGCTCATTCGACTGGCCCTTGGCCAGGCCGAAGTCCGCGATCTTGGTGATGCCGTCGTCGGTAAAGAGGACGTTCGCCGGCTTCAGATCCCGATGAACGATTCCGTTGTCGTGGGCGTGTCGAAGGCCGCTGGCGATCTCCAGTCCGATCTGGACCACCCGTTTCAGGTTCCGGATCGGGCTTCGGGAAAGGAGGTCACGCAAGGTACCACCCGTGACCAGTTCGACGATCAGATAGGGCTGGGTTTTGACGAACCCGGCGTCGAAGAGGGCCAGGAGATTGGGATGGGAGAGGGTCGCTTGGATTCGGGTCTCTCTCAGGAATCGGGTCCGTGTTTCCGAGGCGTCAAAGAGGCCTGGCGAGAGGACCTTCACAGCCACCTCCCGGCCGAGCCCCTCCTGAACGGCACGGAACACCGTCGCCGAGGCGCCGGAGGCGATCGGTTCGATGAGACGATATCCGGGAATGGAGATCACGACAGACCTGATCCTCCCCGGAGAGCAGGCGAGGAGTCAACCCGGCGGAGCGGGGCCTGTGACATCCTCTGAATCGCGTCCGGCGTTGCCGTCCTCCTCGACAGTCAGGGGCAACACTGAATCGCTCCTGAACTTAGTCTCGAGTTTCGCCATTTTCCAAGCCTCCGTGAGTCACTCGCTGTGAGCGGTTTCTCAGTATTGGTCGATTAACTGCATGATCCGGGATCAAACAGGGTCGTGCATTCAACCACCTTCGCCTAAAGGCGAAGGTGGTTGAATCCTGCGTGGCCCCTTACTCTTCACACAGGGGCTCGGCCATGACAATCGCTGAGATACGGAAACGAAGCAGCCAGAGCTCAGTACACTTCCAGCTCGTCGTCCCAGCCGATCTGGGCCAGGAAGTCGGCGTACCGGCCCGGGTAGACCCGGGCTTCTCCCTTCTGAAAGTAGATCAACTTCGTCGCCAGGCGGCGCAGGATCATCTCGTCGTGGGTCACGAGCACCACGGATCCCGAGTAGGAGCCGAGGACCGAGACCATGGCCTCGATGGATTCCATGTCCAGATGGTTCGTCGGCTCGTCGAGGATCAGCAGATTGGTACGAGTCGCCAGGATCTTTCCCAGCAAGGTCCGGCTCCGTTCTCCGCCGGAGAGGATGGAGACCTTCTTCTCCGCGTCGTCACCACTGAACATCATGGCTCCACAGATGGACCGGACCGCCGTGCGGCCCAGCTTCTCGTTGGCGGACTGGATCTCCTGCTCCACCGTGAGCCGGTCGTCGAGTCGATCGATGTTGGTCTGGCCGAAGTAGCCCACCTTCACCGCATCGTGGCGATGGACCTCACCGGTGACGGGCTTCAACTCGTCCACCAGCAGCCGCAGCAGGGTCGACTTTCCCTTGCCGTTTCGTCCCACCACGCCCAGACAGTCGCTCCGGTCGATGTGGAAGCTCAGATCCCGGAACAGAGAAGGCGGCGGCGGAAGGCCCGGCTGCTCCGGATAGGCGAAGGTCAGCTTCTTCACGTCCACCAGCGTCCTGGCCTCGAATGGCGCCTCGTTGAACCGGAAGTCCAGGTCCTGTTCCGAGGGCAGCTCCTCGAGCTGTTCCTGCTTCTCCAGGAGCTTCACCCGGGACTGAACCGTCGACGCCTTGCCCGGCTGGGCCCGGAAACGCTCGATGAATCGCTCCACCTGCTTCCGTTTCTTCGCCGCTGTCTTCCGGGTCTTCTCGTGGACCTCGTCTTCCTGCTCCAGCTGCAGGTAGAGCTTCTCAGTGCCGCCGGAGATCTTCCGCAACTTCCGCCGGTGAATGGCCATCGTGTGGGTCGTCACGGAGTCCATGAACTCCCGGTCGTGAGAGATGACCAGCAGCTCGTTGGGCCAGACCTTCAAGAAACGTTCGAGCCAGCGGACAGAGACGATGTCCAGGTAGTTCGTCGGCTCGTCGAGCAACAGCAGATTAGGTTCCGACACCAGCAGCTTGGCCAGGTCGATCCGAATCTGGAATCCCCCGGAGAGCTCCCTGGGGTCCCGGGTCATGTCCTCCTCCGAGAAGCCGAGTCCGAAGAGAGCCGCCTCCACCTTGTACTCGAACTCCTTCTCGTCAGGCGGGAGACCCAGACAACCCTCCGCCAGCACCGTCGGCTGGGTGAACTCCAGCTTCTGGGCAAGATGGCCAATACGATAACGCTTGGGGTGGACGATGCGACCGGAGTCGGGAACCTCCTGATCCAGGATCATCCGGAACAGGGAGGACTTGCCGTGGCCGTTGCGACCCACCAAACCGACCCGCTCCCCCAGACCTACGGAGAACGAGACACTGTCCAGCAATACCCTGGTGCCGTGAGACTTGGTGAGATCGATGACCTGCAACATGGGAGGCACAGGGTACACCACGAGGGCCGTCGAGGGGTGACGGAATCGTGGGTTCCGCTGGAAGGCTCAGCGGCTGGCCTTGACTCCCAATCGCGGCTCGCCGAGAATCGAATGGTCCGCTCTCTGGCCGCTCCGGAACCCGTCCGAAAGAGCAACCCCAGACCGGGTCGAATGAAGACGAGTCCCTGGACTCGGAGGAGGTCGCCGTGGCAGCGTCAACAGCCGGAAACGCCGGGGATACCCAGGAAGGAGCATCCTGCTTCTGGGCTCGCGCCTGGGGCGAAAACCTGACCCGATACGGCGACTTCAAGCCCAGTCTGGCCGGCGGGAAGGAATTCGTCGATGGCGGCCTGGTCGCCGGGCTCCAGATAGAGACCGGTATCGCTCAGGCCCTGGTTCAGGGGAACGTCCACTACGACGTGACCGTGGAGGTCACCACCCTGCCCAGATCCCGCTGGGACGAAATGCTGGCGGCCGGCGGAGGCCAGTCGATCACCAAGGAAGACCTCCTGACGGGAAGTCTTCCGGATTCCGTGAAGGAAGCTCTCTGCCATTCAGGCAAGGGGCTCATCCCGAGCCCCGATGAGATGGCCCTGGTCTGCAGCTGTCCCGACTGGGCCGAGGCCTGCGTCCATGTGGCCGCCGTCCTGATCGACATCGGCGGCCGGCTCGAAGCCAACCCGGAGCAGCTATTCCAGTTCCGGGGTGTGGACCTCGAGGGTCTGGCCACCGAGACGGTCACGAACGAGCCGGTCAGGGCTCCAGCAGGAGCAGCGCCGGCCAGTCCTGAATCCCCGGGGGAGCAGGTGGCCGAAGCATCGCCGGTGACAGAAGAGCCGCCAGCCCCAGAGACGGTGAAGGTGCCGGAGCCGCCTGCCTCACGCAAGAGAGACGCGACCAGAAAGACGCGAGCCGCCGCTCCCGCAAAGAAGGGTCGAACAAGACAGGCCAGGAAGACCCCGGAGCCTTCCGGAGACGTTCCTCCCGACGAGACAGCACCCTTCGAGGCCCAGGTGATCACCGCCGCCGAACTGACCTCCATCGGGATTTCCAACACCCGGATTCAGAACTGGCTCCGGTCGGGAGGGCTCGAGAGAACCGAGGTTCGCGGCGCCTATCTGACCACTTCGAAGACAAAAGGACTAGTCGAGAAGGCTCTGGATCTCTGAAGTCGTAGGTGCCGCCAGAGGGCACAGGCCCTGAGCTGGTCAATGGCGGCGGAAATCCTCCTGGAGTCGAGAGTTGAAGTTCCAGCTCTCCCTGGGGGCTGCTTTCTCGTGACCTTGCGCGGGCACAAGTTTCTACCCCTTCACCCCGAGCTTGTCGAGGGGCCGCCTCCTTCGACAAGCTCAGACGATATGGCCGCCCGCTCCATTCATCCCCTTCGGCGTGGCTCAGGACATGCTTCGACAAGCTCAGGACGAACGGATCGGGAAAACTCGGCCATTCAGTCGTCCTGGATGCGGGCATCCATAGTAGGGCGAACGGCTCCCAAACCTGGCCACTGACTCCGGCGAACCATGGACGGATGACGGCGGCACCCCCGGGCGGGAACCGGGGCCAATTAACCTCATTTGTCATGCTATACTCCCGGGCCACAGACTTCGCCGAGGAGAGTTCGTGCCCCCATCCCAGTCCCCTCCGACAGAGCAGTCCACCAGCGAGTCTCGCGACGAGACCCGGCGGGCCGATCTGGCGAGCCTCAAGATCCGTCATCGTGACGGACCGGTGCGGGAAGGATCGACCCTGGCCGGAAAGCTCGTCTGGTTGCTCTCGGTGGTGGCCGCGGCTGCCGGAGGCTATCTTGCCGCCGGGCACTTTCCCGCAGGCGGGCCCACTGAGGTGGCGACCTTCCGGGTCCTGGGAGGAGCCGCCCCACCGGCGGGAACCCTGACCGCTACGGGCTACCTGCAGGCGCGGAAGCGGGCTTCCATCGGGTTCAAGATCTCCGGACGTCTCTCCGAAAGGCTCGTCGAGGAAGGGGATCAGGTGAAGGCCGGCGACGTGCTGGCCCGCATGGACGATCGGGAGCAGCGGGCGGCCGTGGACCAGTACGCGTCCGCCCTGGACGCAGCCAAGGCGGCCCTGGCGGAGTTGAAGGCCGGATTCCGGAAGGAAGAAGTCGGCAAGGCTGGATCGAGTCTCGATCAGGCCCGGGCTAACAGGATTCGAGCCGAGCAGGATCTGGAGCGAATCGAGTCGCTTCACGCCCGGAATGCCGCCATCGGTTCCAGCCTCGATGAGGCCCGGGCCATCGCTCTGTCGGCCCGAGCAGCGGAGGCGACTGCCCGGCATCAACTGGACATGATGAAGGCCGGGAGCCGGCCGGAGCAGGTGCAGGCCGCTGCCGCCCGGGCCCGCCAGGCGGAGGCCATGCTCGCCTTGGCCCGGACCCAGCTGGTGGAGACCGCGCTTCGAGCCCCCTTTGACGGAACGATCCTGGAGAAGCATGCCGAGGTGGGCGCCACGCTCCTCTTCGGCGGCCCTCCTGGAACGGGCAGCGCCGCCCATGTATTCACATTCGCGGATCTGACAGACATGGAGGCCGAGATCGACATAGCCGAGTCGAGCCTCAGCCGGATACAGACCGGGCAGCTGGCGGAGATCGTCGCCGATGCCATCCCGGACAGGAAGTACCAGGGAAGGTTGACGAAGATTCTCCCCGTGGCCAATCGTCAAAAGGCCATCGTGCCCGTCAGGGTCCGGGTCCTGGAAACGGACAAGCGGCTCCTGCCGGACATGTCCGTGAAGGTGACCTTCCTGGAAAAGCAAGAGAAGGCTGCCGACACAAACCAGTCGCCTCGGATACCCGTCGCCGCCGTCTTCGATCGGGCGGGAGCCAGAGCGGTTTACCTTGTCCGAAACGGCAAGTTGAAGCTGAAGGTCGTCACCCTGGGAGAAGTCCGGGGTGATCAGGTGGAGGTGACCGGAGGTCTCACGTCGGGAGACAGGATCGTCCAGGCGCCGGCCCCAGCCATGTCTGACGGCATGGAAGTGAAAGCCAATTGAGACAGAGGTAGCGTCGCCATGTCCGAGTCCCTCGTCGTCATCGAGAACCTGACCAAGACCTTTTATCGGGACACGATCGAGATCAAGGTCCTGCAGGGCGTGGACATGGTCATCGAGAAGGGAGAGTTCCTGGCCTTGATGGGACCCTCCGGCTCGGGGAAGACGACTCTCCTGAACCTGCTGGCGGGACTGGACTCGCCCACCCGCGGCAGAATCGTCGTGGACGGCACGGAGATCACCGGGATGAGCGAGGCCCAGCTGGCGGGCTGGCGAAGCCGGCACGTGGGATTCGTGTTTCAGCTCTACAATTTGATTCCGGTCCTGACGGCATTCGAAAACGTCGAGCTGCCCCTCCTGCTGACCAGCCTCTCCAGGACAGAGAGACGGGAGCATGTCGAGACGGCCCTGAGGGTGGTGGGACTGGAAGAGCGAATGGACCACTATCCTCGGCATCTCTCGGGCGGCCAGGAGCAGCGGGTCGGCATTGCCCGGGCCATTGTCACAGACCCAACGTTCATCGTGGCCGACGAACCGACAGGTGACCTGGACGCCGTGGCAGCCGAGGAGATCCTGCAACTGATGGGAACGCTGAACAAGGACTTCGGCAAGACCATCGTGATGGTCACCCACGACCCGAAGGCCGCTTCCCGGGCTCACCTCACGCGGCATCTGGACAAGGGCGTGTTCTCCTGAGGCGGGGCAGGGCCGAGTGAGGCACCTGCCGCCCATCGGTCTTCTCCGGACCGTCGCGGGCTGGATCCTCATCGGCCTGGGGGTGATCGGCCTCTTCCTGCCGATCCTGCAAGGCACGATACTGCTGCTGGCCGGAGCGGCGATGCTGGGGCCTCGAAGTTATCCGGGCCGCCGCATCCGGATAACCCTCTGGCGGATCAAACGGTGGCTCCGAAAATGCCGCACTCCGTGATCCTTGCTCCGTGAGACGGCCAGGGGCTCTACCGGCTCGCCTTCCAGATCTTCCTGAGACTGTCGAATCGCTCCGCCTCATAGCCCAGGAACCACTGGTACAGGCAGTCCTGGAGGGCATCATCGGTCCGGCGCCTCTCCCCGAAGGCCAGCAGTATCGACCTCAGCCACACCGCCTTTTCGGGATTCAGGTCTTTCGAACCGACCAGGACTTCCCCGGGGATTGGATCGCTCTGGGCCAGGACGACGAAGTCCTCCAGTGACTTCCCGATGGCCGGCGTCTCGGCCAGAAGCATGTCGAAGGTGGCCGCCGCATCAACCTTGCCGTCGATCAGGGCTTTCACGGAGTCCACATGGTTGCCCGTGAAGACCTCCTGATAGGCGTCCTCCCCTCGTAGCCCGGCCTGCCGGAGCAGGCCTCTGGGGATGATGTATCCCGAGGCCGAGAGAGGAGAGACGAAGGCAATCTTCCGGCCCTTCAAGTCCGCCAAGGTCGTGATATCCGGGTCCCCTCCTCTGGAGAGGATGACGCCGCGGTAGTTGGCGTCCGGGTTCTGGTAGACAGGAGTGGCGATGGGTCGCACGCCGGCATCCTCCTGAGCCTGGAAGAAGACCACCGGCGGAAGGATGGCAATGTCCAGTTCGCCAGCGGCGATGACAGGCACGATCTCCGAGTAGTCCTGAAACAACCGGACCTCGACAGGGGATCGGAGAGCCCGTTCCAGGTAACCGGCCATCATGTGGACCGTGCTCTCGCTCGTATCCTCGCCCGCGTAGCGAACGCCGCCGAACCGGAGCGGCGCCTTGGCGGTCTCTTCCGCCCCGTTCAACGCACCGGCGAAGACCAGCAGGGCCGTCAAGATCACCAGGGGAAGGTTGCGAGTCGATGTCATGGGTTCTCCTTGGGTTTGCCTGGGGGGGATGAACGTCGGGACCTTTGTATCACAACCGCGGAAGATGGCCGCCTGATGGGTCTCAGGTGTTAGAATGATGGGTCATCATGGCCTCCGGGACCCCCACCAACTGGATCTTTAGGGCCTCCTCGAGTGAAGAGGGGCAGGTTCGATCATGCTGAATTCTGAAGACACGACGGGCACGAAGGGTCCAGACAAGAGGAAGAAGACTGTCCTTCCGAAGCTCAGTCCTTTGATGGAACAGTACCACCGGATAAAGAACGGCCATCGGGACTGCATCCTCTTCTTCAGGATGGGCGACTTCTACGAGATGTTCTACGAGGACGCCAATGTGGCGAGCCGGGAGCTGGACATCGTCCTCACGTCCCGCGGCAAGGAAGGAGACGACCCGGTACCCCTGGCCGGCATTCCTCACCACGCCTACAAGGGTTACGCCGCCAGGCTGCTCAAGAAGGGCTACAAGGTGGCCCTCTGCGAGCAGGTGTCGGATCCGAAGGCATCCAAGGGAATCGTAGACCGGGAAGTGGTCGGTGTTCTCACACCGGGAACGGTCATCGACGAGAGCTTTCTGGGCGAGACGGGACACAACTACCTGGTGGCTATCGCGGCCAACGACTTTCACTGGACACTGGCAGCGGCGGACTTCTCCACCGGGGATCTGTCGGCCACTCACTCGCCGGGTCCGGAGCCGATCTTCGAGGAGGTACTGCGCCTCGTTCCCGCGGAACTTCTGGTGCCGCCGGAGTTCAAGGACACGCCGTTCTTGGATCAGCTGCTGAAGACTCTCGCCCTGTCTGAAGGGGCTCTCAACTTCCGGGCCTTTCCCGAGATCGACAGTGCCGACCCTTCAGGCGCCGCCCTGAGCGCCGTGGCGCTCTACATCGAGGAGACCCAGGGATCGGCGGCGAGTCACATGAAGACTCCCCACCTCTATCAGATCGAGGAATACCTGGGGCTGGATCCGGCGACGATTCGAAACCTGGAGCTCACACAGAGCATGCGCACCGGGGAGGCCGCCGGCAGCCTCCTCTGGGCCCTGGACCGGACCATCACCCCTATGGGACGGCGTCTTCTCCGGACCTGGCTGCACCGGCCTCTGCTGGACAGCAAGACTCTCCTGGCCAGGCAAGACCGGGTCCAGGCGCTGCTGGACTCGGGTCACTGCCGCCGGGAGATCCGCTCCTCCCTCAAGAGCGTCGCCGACATCCCTCGTGTGCTGGCCCGCATATCTTCCCGGCAGGCCAGCCCCAGGGACCTGGGCGCCCTGCGCCGATCTCTGCAGATGCTGCCGGTGCTCAAGAAACGAATGGCCGAAGCGGGCTTGAAGAAGCTCGCCGCCCGGGTCGGCGACTTCCAGGATCTGACGACACGCCTCGAAAGCTGGCTCGTTGACGAACCTCCCACAGCGGCAACAGAAGGTGGCCTGATCCGGCCCGGCATCGATGGTGCCCTCGACGAGATCCGATCCATGGCCAGCGATGCCAAGGGGTTTGTGGCCCGCATGGAAGAGCGAGAGCGGCAGCGGACCGGCATCCGGTCCCTCAAGATTCGATACAACCGGGTGATGGGTTACTTCATCGAGATCACCAAGACCCATCTGGACTCCGTTCCGGAGGATTACCGGAGAAAGCAGACCCTGGCCGGCGGGGAGCGATACATCACGGAAGAACTGAAGAAGAAGGAAGGAGAGATCCTGACCGCCGAGGACCGGTCCCGGCGCATGGAGTACGACCTCTTCTGCCGTCTCCGGGACGGCGTGTCCGAGTATCGAGCCCTGCTTCAGCAGGCCGCCTCCTCCCTCTCGGAGCTCGATGTCTACGGGTCCCTGGCCGACGTGGCAGAGCTTCACCGCTACGTGAGACCTCAGTTCCTGGAGGAGGCGTCTCTCCGGATCGACGAGGGCCGGCACCCGGTGGTGGAGCGGGTCCTGACGGGAGAACCCTTCGTTCCCAACTCCATCGACCTCCACCCCGACAAGAGTAGGACCCTGATCCTGACGGGTCCCAACATGGCCGGGAAGTCGACCTACCTGCGCCAAGTGGCCCTCCTGGTCCTCATGGCCCAGATCGGCAGCTACGTCCCGGCGAAGTCCATGTCCCTGGGAGTGGTGGACCGGGTCTTCACCCGGGTCGGCGCCAGTGACAACCTGGTCTTCGGCGAGAGTACCTTCATGGTGGAGATGAAGGAGACCTCCTACATTCTCCAGAATGCCACTCCCAGGAGCCTGGTCATCCTCGATGAGGTGGGGCGCGGCACGGCGACCTACGACGGCCTGTCCCTGGCCTGGGCCATCGTCGAGCACCTGCACATCACTCCCGAACTGGCTCCCAAGACCCTCTTCGCCACTCACTACCACGAGCTGACGGAGTTGGCGAACTTGCTGCCGGGGATCTCCAACGGGTGCGTTCTTGTCGAAGAGATGGGAGAGGACATCATCTTCCTGCACCGGATTGGGCCGGGAGCAGCGGACAAGAGCTACGGCATCCAGGTAGCCCGGCTGGCGGGACTCCCTACGGCCGTCATTGACCGGGCGAAGACGATCCTCTTCGAACTGTCCGTCGATGAGGAACGGGACATCGAGCGGAAACGGCTCGCCCTGTCGAGCCAGGGAAGCCAGAAGGAGGATCCGGTGCAGCTGCGGTTATTCGTACCCGAGGCCTCTCCCGTGGTGGAGGAGATTCGCCGCCTCGACGTGGACGGACTGACCCCCCTGGAAGCACTGAACCTGTTGGCCCGTTACAAGTCGATGGTATGACGCCGTGAGCAACAAACGCGCAGCCGCCGAGCCGACCCGATCCGAGGTGCACCGGTACCGGTTGGCCAACACCTACATCGGGAGCTATCTGACCCTGACGCGTCAGCCCGTCTACAGCCTGCTGTTCCTCACTCCCCTGCTGGTCGTCTACGAGGCCTACGCCTACTTCATCAATTTCAACAAGCCGTTCCAGATCCGAAACGGCGCCGATATCTTGTTGAAGCGGTTCTTCCAGCTCCTCGGCCTGGAGGGACTCTTCTCGATGATGATGTTCATCCTCGTGGCGATCCTGGTCATCGTCGGGATCTCCTACCGCAGGATGCGACAGCCCCTGGTAGGCCGTTACTTTCCCCTCATGCTGGGGGAGGCCATCGTCTACTCCTTCTTCCTGGGACCCGTGGTGCAGCGGTTGACGGGTTTCGTACAGCACCCGTTCCTGGGGCCCGACACATCTCCCATTCAGGACTTCTCCGTCAAGCTCCTGGTCAGCCTCGGCGCCGGTGTCTACGAGGAGATTGTGTTCCGGGTCGTGCTTATCACGGCCATGATGTTCCTGCTGGAGAAGGTGGCCCGGTTCGAGTTCAACCATGCCGCCGTGCTGTCCATCATCGCCAGCTCGATCATCTTCTCCGGGTTCCATTACATCGGCGAGTATCACTGGCAGTTCACCTGGGAATCGTTCCTCTATCGCGCCATCGCCGGCCTGGTCCTTGCAATCCTCTACATCACTCGAGGACTGGGCATCACGGCCTGGACCCATTCCCTCTACGACGTCTACGTACTGCTCGTCACCGGGACGTGATCCACGGGCCTCACAGGGGCTCTGAGTACAGGCCACGACCCTCGGGGGAGCAGGGCCGGGAGTCCAGTCATGGAAGCGGCCGGCCGACATGATCATGGCAACCACCTGCCTAACTTCTGTTTCCCGGGAGTCTTCATGCCCCGTCCAACATGCCCTGCCTGGCTGGTCTTCACCCTGATACTGGCAGCCGCCCTGCCTCGCCTGGCCCAGGCCAGCGAGTCCCAGGCCACGCTTCACTTCGTATCCGATACCTACGGATGCCTGGGCTACGAGGACTGGCCCGGCGGGATTGCCCGGCTCCAGCATGTCATGGCCCAGCAGCGGAAGGCGGATCGGAACAGCATCCTGATTCACACCGGGAATGCGATCAGCCCGTTCTACTACTCCCGGTACGACCAGGGAGCCCTCTACAGCGAAGAGCTGGATGCCATCGGAAATGTGATCTGGAACATTGGCTTCCATGACCTGGATTACGGGTGGAAACAGCTGTCGCGGCTGCGAAGCAACATGAAGGCGACCACCCTGCTGAGCTCGAACCTGAAGGCCCCGACGGACTCTCCCCAGAGCTGGGTCGTCAGGGAAGTGGGGGGCATCAAGATCGGCTTTGCCGGCATCATCGATCCCAGGGCGAGCCACCTGACACGGATCGGAATGTTCAAGGACATGCAGGCACAGGACCCGATCGAAACGGCACGGCAGATACTGGAGGAGCACGGCAGTGAGGCCGATGTGAGGGTCCTGGTCGTCGACCTGGACGAGGCGGACTCCGAGAAGCTGGCCCGGGAGGTGATCGGCTACGACTTCATCCTCAGCGGCTCCCGCCACGAGAAGGATTGGTACTCATTCAATGAGGGACGACCGGCCCGTCAGGTTATTGAGCGGACCCGGCCCGACGGCAGCCGCACCGTTCTGGTCAGCGGCCCGAGAGACGGTTTCCAGATGGGCAAGATCCGCTTGCGAGGGCGCCGGACCTCCGGCCGCTTCGAGTTGACCGGCTACGACCACGACGTCATCGATCTGGCCACGGGATCACCGGAGGACCAAAAGACCTGGAAGAGAGTGCAGGAACAGCTCACCCGGATGGAGAAAGAAGGCGGCGAGGTGATCCTGGACCGGCTACAGGACCGCTTCCCCGAGGGCCTCGACGCCGATCGGCTGATGACATGGGTACTGGGAGCCATGCGCACTGGATCGGACTCCGAGGTCGCCATCCTGAACATCGGCGCCCTCTTCAAGGCAGGTTTCCGTATCCAGACCTGCTGGAAGGACGACCGGATCACCGGCATGGATCTGGACAAAACTTTCTGGACCGACAACCACCTGGTCAAGGTCCGGGTAAAGGGCTCCCACCTGCTGGAGATGCTCGAGGACGACGAGAAGGAGCATCTGCGTTACAGCGGCCTGGTGAAGAAAGGAGGCTCCGTTACCATCAACGGCAGGCCCATCAAGGAAGGGGAACATTATCTGGTGGCGACCAGCAACTACATCGTCGCCCAGAGTCCCAAGAGCCGGCAACTCTCGATGGCGGACTCAGTTCACGGCAAGTTCGAGATCGACGACGGCAGTTACGAGCCAGATGACGAATCGGGATCCCGGATCGTGTTGCGGGACCTATTCCGCCAGCAGCTTCTCGCCTGGAGGCAGGAACATCCGGAGCCCGATGGGGCTGATCCTTTCGACCTTCCAGCCTATCCGAATCAAAGGCACCTGCGATTCCAGAACGTGAACGCCTCCTTCTCCGACTTCGACGCCAGGAACAACGAGCTCTTTCCCCGTGTCCGGAACCCGCGGATCGCCTCCTTCGACGTGGCCACCTCAATGGTCAACGGGGACATCTTTCTGGAGGATGAGGACCTGAATCGGACCTGGGCCAACGGCATGATCTTCCGGTTCAACAACCTGGACTTCAGCGGCGGCACGTCTATCAACCCCGTCGATGACCTGCAGCTCTATTCCCGATACACGGACCGAAGCCGGACCCTGGGCGGAGACTCCCTGGCCTTCAACCCCTTCGTCGAGGTGAACCACGACACGGAGTTCTCCGCCACGACGGGTAACCCGACTCAGAAACTCTACCGGCTCACACTGGGACTGGCACAGAAGACCGACGGTCCCCTCAAGGGCCTGCGATTGAGCGCCTTGATGGAGCACGACAGATCCCTGGTGGGAAACACGGAGTACGGCATCCGCATCGGCTACCAGGGAAGCAAGTCATTCGGGAAGTTCCGCTTCGAATCGGACACCCGAGGCCGGTACTACTTCGACGAAGGAAACGACACTGCTGACGATCTGCGCTTCGAAGTCTACAGCGACAACCAGCTGGTCATCCCCATCACTTCCGAGTTCTCGGTGAACTTCATGGCCAACATCTTCACCTACGAAGGTAAGGTCGTGAACGCCACGGGGTCGAACCTGTTCCTCGGCGTGGGCATCCGGTTCGACAAGCTCTGGAAGATGGAGCAGGAAGACTTCAACGGGTGAGTTCCCCGCCCCCCGATTCGTCCTGAGTCACTCACCGGCGCCCCGCCGTACTCAGCTGGATGAAACAGCTGCTGGCAGCCCACAAGGGAGACAGGTGCGCGTGGGATTCAACTCAGAGGTCACTGAGTTCACAGGGGCACAGAGGTTTCTTGATGGGGCTGGCATGCTGCGGTGATCAGATGGGCGAAATGCGGGGCACTCTCCAAAAAGGACCTCTGTGATCTCCGTGAGCTCTGTGACCTCTGTGTTACCCACAGTCGGGCATGCAGGTGAATTCGGATCGAACGGCACATTCAAGGCTGTTTCTTTGTAGCCCGTCGAGGGGCCTGAAGACGAGGACAGCCTCTCGACAGGCTCAGACGATATGGCCGCCCGCTCCATTCATCCCCTTCGGCGTAGCTCAGGACATGCTTCGACAGGCTCAGACGATATGGCCGCCCGCTCCATTCATCCCCTTCGGCGTAGCTCAGGACATGCTTCGACAGGCTCAGG
>JAJFLN010000138.1 GCA_021772705.1 Candidatus Cloacimonadota bacterium
GTCCTGGATGCGGGCATCCATAGTAGGACGAACGGATCGGGAAAACTCGGCCATTCAGTCGTCCTGGATGCGGGCATCCATAGTAGGCGAACGGATCGGGAAAACTCGGCCATTCAGTCGTCCTGGATGCGGGCATCCATAGTAGGACGAGCGGATCGGGAAGACTCGGCCATGCAGTCGTCCTGGATGCGGGCATCCATAGTGGGGCGAACGGCTAGCAGCTTGCTCCAGCTCAAGAGGGACATGGCGAGTCACACCGCTCAGGCTGTAGCCTGTAGTCCCATGTTTCTAGATGAAGTGAAGATCTTCGTTGCCGGCGGCAGCGGGGGGAACGGTTGCAACGCCATGAGGAAGGAGAAGTTCATCCCCATGGGCGGTCCCTCCGGCGGCAACGGCGGCAAAGGCGGCGACGTGGTCCTGAAGGCGGTCGTCGGCGCCAGCACTCTGGCGGCGTTCTATCGGCGGCGGCACTACAAGGCCGGCCGAGGCGGCCATGGCGGCGGCAAGGACCGGTATGGAAAATTCGGCAAGGGCTTGGTTGTCGAGACTCCCGTCGGAACCCTGGTCAAGGATGGGGAGACGAAACAGCTGCTGGCGGATCTGGACGAGCCGGGGGACTCCTTCGTCCTGGCCCGGGGCGGCCAGGGCGGCCTGGGCAACGCGGCCCTGTCCCGGGAGCACCAGATGGCCCGGTTCGCACTCAAGGGCGAGGCAGGACAGGAGCGATGGGTCGTGCTGGAGTTGAAGCTCCTGGCCGACGTGGGACTCGTCGGTTTTCCCAACGCTGGAAAGTCGACGTTGCTCTCTCGAGTCTCGGCGGCGAAGCCTAAGATAGCCGGCTACCCCTTCACCACCCTGGCGCCTCAGCTCGGCGTCGTGACCAGCGGCTTCGATTCGTCCTTTGTCCTGGCCGACATCCCGGGTCTCGTGGACGGAGCCCACGAGGGCAAGGGGATGGGGGACCGATTCCTCAGGCACGTGGAGAGGACCCGCTTGCTGGTCCATCTCGTCGATGTTTCGGGCTGGGAGGGCCGGAGTCCAGTGAAGGACTACGAGGCGATCCGGAACGAGCTCCAATCCTGGCACCCTCTGCTGGCCAGTCGGCCAACCCTGGTGGTGGCGACCAAGATGGACGTGGAGGGCTCGGAGGAGACAGCCCGGACACTCGAGGAGGCTGTCGGCCAGCCCATCCACAGGATCTCGGCCGTCACGGGCCTCGGTCTGGGCGAGCTGATCCAGAAGGTCGCCAGCATGCTGCCGGATCTGCCGTTGCCAAGGCTGCCGGAGGGCCAACCCGTCCAGGTCCATGGCTCCGAAGCCCGGCCCATGAAGGTGGAACGATCCACCGACGGTTCCTTCCTGGCCACGGGTACCCAGCTGGAGCGGATCGTGGGACGGACGTTCCTCGACAACGAGTATGCCGTGGATGCCCTGCAGCTGAAGCTGAATCAGCTCGGCCTGGAGGAGAGGCTTCAGGAAGCTGGTGTCCAAGACGGCGACCTGGTGCGAATCGGCGAGTTCGAGTTCACCTACTTCCAGGATTCATGACCACCAGCCGAAAGAGCGGCAGTCCAGCCGAGAGCTCGGCGAACCTAAGAATCGGTGTCCTCGGCGGCACCTTCGATCCCCCTCACGAGGCTCACCTCCAGATGGGGCGGCTCGGTATGGAGCGGCTGGATCTGGACGAGGTGATCTTCGTCCCCGTCTTCAGCCCATCTCACAAGGAGGTGGCCACGGCCAGCTTCATCGATCGCCTCGAGATGGTCCGGCTGCTGATTCGAGGTGAGCCGGGAATGCGCGCCAGTGACGTGGAAGCCCGGCTGGGGCCGAAGAGTTACACCGTTCCCATGCTCCAGGAGTTGCGGCAGTCTCTGCCGGAGGAGGCCCGATTCTTCTTCCTCATCGGCGCCGACTCCCTGGCCCAATTTCATCTCTGGTATCGATACGAGCAGATACTGGAGCTCTCCACAGTTGTGGCCTTCAGCCGGAAGGGTCACGAGCTCGCCAACGATCACATGAGCCCTGGAGAGCTGAACAGAGTCCACAGGATCGAGGACCTGGATGTACCCGTGGCCTCCCGGGACCGAAGGCAGGGCCGTCCCACCCCCATTCCTGCCGCAGTGGCGCAGTACATCGAATCGAGAGGACTCTACTCTCCAGGGGACTGAGCCGTCGGGAATCCACAATCCCGCACATTTCTCGTCGTCCCGGGGGATTTCCTGTTCCCAGTGACGGGCATCCTGTTCTATGATGCGCCTACTCGATGCCATCGATGGCTCCGGAGATCATTTTCATGGAAGCAGTTTCCCTCCCCGATCCTGACTCAGTCGCCCGCGAGGTTCAGGCCCTGCGCGAGTCCATTCGGGCTCACGATCACGCCTACTACGTCCTGCAGCGACCCACGGTCTCCGACGCCGAGTACGATCAGATGATGCGGCGCCTGGAGGAGCTGGAAGCGGCCCATCCCGAGTTCCTCACTCCCGATTCCCCCACCCAGCGAGTGGCCGGCACACCTTCTGACAGATTCGAGAAGGTGCCCCATTCCAGCCGTCTCCTGTCTCTCGCCAACGCCTACGGAGCTGGCGAACTGAAGGAATTCGAGGACCGGATCTTTCGTGACTTCGAGCGGCGGCCGGCCTACATCTGCGAGCCCAAGATCGACGGTCTCTCCCTGGCCCTGTACTACGAGAAGGGCCGTCTGCTGCGGGGTGTCACCCGGGGAGACGGTCAGGTCGGGGAGGATGTGACGCCCAACGTACGGACCATGAAGTCCATCCCCCTGGTCCTCAGGGAGCCGGCTGACATCGCAGTCAGAGGCGAGATCGTCATGACCCGGGCCGAGTTCGCCAGGACCAACAGCCTTCTTCTCGATGCCGGCGAGGAACCCTTCGCCAATCCCCGCAACTCTGCCTCCGGCGCCGTGCGCCAACTCGACCCGAGAAAGACGGCCAGCCGCAACCTGAATTTCTATGCCTATTCGGTGATGAACTGGGCCGAGCTGCGACTCGAATCGGAGACCGAGATGCTCGCCCTGCTGCAGCGACTCGGCCTGGCCGTTCCACCGGGCTGCCGCAGGGTCGATGATCTGAGCGGAGCCGAGATCTACATCGCCGAACTCGACGCGGGCCGGGAAGAGCTGGGCTTCGACATCGACGGCGTGGTGGTCAAGGTCGATTCCCTCCCCCTGCAGCGAGAGCTGGGAGCCACCTCCAAGGCGCCGCGATGGGCCATCGCATTCAAGTATCCTGCGGAGGAGAAGCAGACCGTGGTCAACGACGTGGAGTTCAGCGTCGGCCGCACAGGCGCCATCACTCCCGTGGCGATCCTGGAGCCCGTGCAGATCGCAGGCACCACCGTGTCCCGCGCTTCGTGCCACAACATGGAGCTGGCGATTCAGCTCGGCATCGGCATCGGCGATCGGGTCCTGGTCCGAAAGGCGGGAGAGATCATTCCCGAGATAGTCTCGGTCCTGGAGAAGGCTAGGGCTGACAAACGGCGTCCCCTGGAAGCCCCGACAGAGTGCCCTTCCTGTGCCTCCGAGCTGGTGAAGCGGGAAGGTCAGGTCGTACTGCGATGTGTCAATTCCAGCTGTGAGGCCCAGTTCCTCCGGAGGCTGAAGCACTTCGTCTCCCGGGACGCCTTCAACATCGAAGGCTTCGGTCCCGCCATCCTGGAGCAGCTGGTACAGCTCGGGCTGGTCAAACACTACGCCGATCTCTTCCTGCTCAACGTCCAGGACTTCCTGAAGCTGAAGGAGACCAAGGAGAAGCTCGCCACCAAGCTCCATGGCGCCCTGCAGTCACGAAGAAGCGTGCCCCTGTCCCGGTTCATATACTCCCTGGGAATCGAAGGGGTAGGGGGCTTTGCCGCTGGCCTGTTGGCCGAGAGACTGGGAAGCCTGGAGAACCTGCGGGCGGCCACCCTGGAGAGCCTGCGGGAGATTCACCTCATCGGCGACGTGACAGCCCAGAACGTGGTGGACTTCCTGGCAAGCCCCGAGGTCATCGATGAGCTCCAGCGGCTGAAGGAGGCCGGCGTCGAGGCCCGGGCCGAGGAAGCCCGCCAGACCGGCGCGGCCTTGGTGGGCAAGAAGGTGGTCATCACCGGCACGCTTCAGTCCATGTCCCGGCGGGAAGCGGAAGACGCTGTCCGGAATCAGGGAGGTAAGCCGATGGGGTCGGTGTCGAAGTCGACCTCCTTCGTCGTGGTCGGCGCCGATCCAGGCTCCAAGGCCGAGAAGGCGAAGGAGCTCGAAGTGCCCGTCCTGACGGAGGCCGAGTTCCAGGCCATGCTCCAGTCCAGCCCGGGAGGAGCCGACTGATGACAGTCCCCCGGAAGACGGCCCGGTCCGCAATGTCGAAGCTGAAGCTGAAGGCCTTCAACCTGGCCGAACAGCTGAAATCGGCAACAGATCCAGCCATGCGGGACTCCTGGCCTCAGGCGAGCCGGTACATCGGATTCCCCATGCTCTCGGAGCGGATCGATGGTTTCAAGAACACCATCTATGCCCTGGCCAGCGCCTCCAGGATGGGCAAGAGCACCTTCGCCCTGCAGCTCGCCTACCAGCTGGTCCGGGACAATGAAGATACCCACGTCCTCTTTGTCAGTCTCGATCAGCCCGCCCGGGAGTTGAACCTGAAGCTGGTGTCCATGGCCGGTGAGGCTCCCATCGACTACGTCCTGCACCCTGACCCTCTTCAGGCCGAGAAGTATGAGTTGAAACGGGAGCGAGGTGTGAAGGAGATCTTCGACCTGAAGGACCGGTTGACCGTGATCGACGAGTCCTTCGGCGCCCTGTCCCTGGAGGACTTGACGTCACTGATCGATCAGAAGCGGACGGACTGTGACGGCCCTCTCGTGGTCTTCCTCGACCCCTACTACAAGCTGAGACTCACGGGCGTCACGGAGTTCAGCGAGCGGGTGGAAGCCCTGGCCCGGGAGTTGAAGACCCTCTGTCTGTCCCGGGAGGTGGGCATGTTCTGCACCACCCGGCTGGCTCAGGGCGCCGGGAAGCGGCGGCCCACCCTGGAGGACCTGGAGGAACAGTCCCCTCTGCTCTACGACGCCCAGGTGATCCTCCTGTCCTACTGCGACTACTACAACAACGCCGACACGTCCTTCATGGAGTGGGAGTGGGGCACCGATGACCTGATGGTTCCCATCGTGGAGCTTCAGGTGGCGAAGAACCGCATGGGCGGTTTCTCCGGGCGGCTCTATTACCGCTTCTACACCTCCCACTCGAAGTTCAAAGAATGTCCTGCCGTGGAGGTCGACAATTACGACAAGATGTTGAAGAATCTCCAGAAGGGAGATTCGGGAGTCGCCGAAGACTCCGTAACGGCGCGCTTCGAACTGATCGACGAGAAATGACCTGCCGCACCCAGAGGTGAATCATCGCTATCCAGAGACATCCCGAACCTGAAGTCCCCAGTCTGGCCGCCCGTTTCATGCAAGCCCTTCGGTATCAACGGAAGGGGTTGCTGGAGCAGGCTTTCGACCAGTACCGATCCATCCTTGTCGACGATCCGAAGCACGTCAACTCGGTCATGAACTGCGGCATCGTCCTCTACCTGATGGGAGATCTGCCCAGGGCCCTGACCACCCTGGAGAAGGCCATCGACCTGGACCCGGAGAATGCCGACGCCCGGTACAACCACGCTCGGGTCCTGGCAGCCTCGGATCGCCATCAGGAGGCACTGGACCAGTTCGAGCAATCCCTGAAGTTCAACCCTGGCGATTCCCTGACGATCCAGCAGATCGGCAGAATTTGCCTCAAGCTGGGGCGGTTCGAGCAGTTCTTCCTGATCGTCAACGCCGGCCTCGAGGCCCATCCCTATGACGCCGACCTCTATCTGTTGAAGGCAGAAGCCCATCTTCGCAAGGGCGATCACGGCAGGGCGACGGACCTATTGAACCTGCTCCTTCGCAACGATCCGACCCTGGAGGGCGCCCTGGTTCTCCTGTCGGAAGCCTACCTGCAGCTTCAGAAGATCGACAAGGCCGTGACCTGTCTCAAGAGGGCCCTGCTGAAGAACCCGGGCTCGGCGCAGCTCCACAAGCAACTCGGTATCTGCTACGGGGCGCGAGGAGACCGGGAACTGGCTCGAGGCGAGTTCTCCCGGGCCCGGGAGATCGACCCATCCCTGATCGTCACCGTCGAGGAGCAGGGTCAGATATGCGAGGAGAAACCGGAGCGGTGGGACACCCTCAAGTTCCAGAGCTACATCCTGGCCCGCAGCGACTACTATGCCCGATCCGGTGCCTGGCGGACCGCCATCAACGAGTTCTTGCTCCTGGCCCGAAAGTACCCCGACCGGCCCATCATCTGGCAGGAGCTGGCCAGCGCCTATCAGAACGCCGGCGAGTACCGACGAGCCTACACGATCTACCGGCGGGTTCTGGAGATGGAGCCCCAGAACCTGGAAGTTCAGCTCCAACTCTCCCGCCTGGCTCTCACCATCGGTCACATCGCCGACGCACGGCGCTACAGCGAGGAGACCGCCGCCAGCTACCCGGGAGTCAGCGAGGTCGCCGAGATCCAGGGACAGGTCCACCTGAAAGCCGGTGACGTGGAAGCAGCCAAGACCGCCTTCAGACGAGCGATCGAACAGTCTCCGGCCAACCTGGAGGCCCTGATCGGGCTCGGTACCTGCCACTTCAAGGCAGAGGAATTCATGGAGGCCCGAGACGTCTGGGAGCAGGCCAACAAGGCCTTTCCCAGCAGCATCCAGATCGCCCTCAACCTGGCGGAGGCCAACGTCGAACTGGGCCAGAGGGTGGCTGCCATCAAGCTGCTCCGGGAGACCAAGGCCCTGATCGGTCAAGCCGGGCTCCTGATTCGGCCCAGCAACGGGGAGCGAAGCCGCCCTGCCCCTGAGACGGCCCCCATCGCCGGCTCTCCCATCGACCTGCTCCACCGTCTCGGAAGCCTGTATCTCGAGAGCGGCTGGCCGAAGAAGGCCCGCGCCGAGTGGAGGGAGCTTCTACAGCTCTGGAACGGAGACCCTCGGCTCGGCGTCCGGGTCCTGGAAGCCCTGATCTACTTCCGGGAGGTCCGTGAAGGGCTTCGATTGATCCGGACCTATCTGAAACGGCACACCAGCAATCCGGAGATCGACTTTCTCGTCACTCTCTGCCATGCCATGCAGAAGGACCAGACCAAGTTCTGGATTTCCTGGCAGAAGGTCTGGAAGGAGCGGCCAGATCTGATCGAGCAACGGGCCAACTACCTGAAGGCCGTCCTCAATCGCTCCGACGTCCATTTTCTCCTGTCCCAGATGCACCGGACTCAGACCCTGTTCTCCGGTTTCCCCGAGACGATGCAACGGATCACGGGCCTGGAGGAGTACCTGCTCCGCATCCAGGCCATCGAACCCGTCACGGAACTGAACCCGGGCGGCTAAGGACCCTCGCAAGAATAACTACGCAGTTTTGCCTCCCATCTTCAGGCCATCTTCGGCCGCTCCTCGATCGCGGAATCCTCGACGTAGCCCACTACGCCTCCGGTCCCGCTCCCTCGAACCAACCGAATCTGACCCAAATCTGGGCGCGACTTCTACGCATTTATTCCTGCGCGGCCCCTAACCTCCGGGAGGCGAAGTGGATCTCTTCGAGTCTGCCGCATCCACCCGGGCTGAGAAGGAGGGTCCCCTTCCTCACCGGGCCCGTCCTGGCACCCTGCAACAGTTCGTGGGCCAGTCCCACCTGCTGGGCCCGGGCAAGGTCCTGGGGGAGTTGATCCGGAGCAGAACGGCCTTCTCTGCCCTGTTCGCCGGCCCACCCGGCACGGGCAAGACCAGCCTCGCCCGGATCGTCGCTTCGTCGGCTGAGGCCGAATTCATCCGGATCAACGCCGTGATGTCCAGCGTGGGCGAGTTGAGACAGCACCTGCGAGAGGCCTCCTCCAGACTCGGTCGCAGCGGCAAGCGAACCATCATCTTCATCGACGAGCTTCACCGGTTCAACCGGTCCCAGCAGGATGCCCTGCTGCCGGACCTGGAGGAGGGCAAGGTCTACCTGCTGGCCACCACCACGGAGAATCCGAACCTGGCGATCAACTCCCCCATCCTCTCCAGGCTCAGGGTCTTCCACTTCCGCCATCTGGAGGACGAGGAGCTGGTCGCAGTCCTCCACCGCGGGGTGGATCTGATCGGCCAGGACTCGTTCCAGCCCGATGACGATGACCTCCTTTCCCTGGCCCGGGAGGCCGGAGGCGATGCCAGGCAGGCCCAGCTCCTGCTGCAGACCGTCCACGATGCCTTCGGCAGACTCGACCAGGAGGTCATCCGGGAGATCCGGGGAGGCTCGCATCTGATCTACGACCGGGCCGGCGAGGAGCACTTCAACATCGCCTCGGCGTTCATCAAGAGCATGCGCGGGTCGGATCCCGACGCAACCCTCTACTATCTGGCCCGGATGATCGAGGGGGGAGAGGACCCGCGCTTCATCGCCCGGAGGATCATGATCGCCGCAGCCGAGGAGGTGGGTAACGCAGACCCCCTCGCGCTGGTGGTGGCGGAGTCCGCCGCCGGGGCCGCCGAGCGAGTTGGCTGGCCCGAGGCAAGGCTGATCCTGGGACAGGCGGCGCTGTACGTCGCCTGCGCCATCAAGAGCAACGCCTCCTACTCGGCCATCAACAAGGCCCTGGACGAGGTGAAGAAGGGCAAGCCCCAGCCGGTGCCGCTACACCTTCGGAACAGCGTACCTCGGGGCATGAAATCGGATCGGCAGTACCAGTACCCCCACGATGCTCCCGGGAGCTTCGTCGACCAGCCCTATCTCACGAAACCGATGCGTCTCTACCGGCCCAAGGATGTGGGAACAGAGAAGAAGATCCGGGATCGTCTGACCCACTGGTGGGGCAAGGACTGGTTCGGAGACGAGTGAACCGGATCTGGAAGGTCCCCTACTCCTCCTTCTTCGGTTCCTCTTTCTTGGGTTCCTCTTTCTTGGGTTCCTCTTCCTTCGCTCCCTTGTCGTCGGAAGCATCTCCGCCCGAAGCGGAGGGGGCATTTCCGTCATAGGAGAAGCGGATCCGATCCGGGAATTCGATGGTGCTGATGGCATGTTTGAAGATCAACTGGAGCCGGCCCTGACTCTCGAGCAAGACGGAGTACATGTCGTAGGCGGCGATCCGCCCCTGTAGCTGGAGACCCTTCATCAAGAAGATCTTGATGGGCGTCCGGTCCTTTCTCGCCTGATAAAGCAGCTGGTCCTGAATGTTTACTCGGCTCATATTGATCTGCCTCTCCTCTATTGTGGGCCCTTCCGAATCAAGTATTGCCGGACCTCGCCGGCTGGAAGGGTATGGTTGTAGGAGTAGCCATCGAGGCTGCGGCTCATCGTGGCCCGGCCTCTGATGTAGTCGCTATTCTTCGAGACTTTCAGGTGCCGGATCTTCCGGTTCCTTCGCCGGCTGCAAACCCGGGAGACTGGCAGGATCCATGGTGGGCAGGAAGGTCTTCGTCCAGGTGGTCAGAAATTCGCTTATCAAGCTGCCGAAGCCCAGGACCCGCGCCTTTCCAAGGACCAGGTCCTCTTCGATCCGGAACTCCACATCGAGCTGAATCTCCGTCGAGACCCGCTCAGCCAGGTCTCGTTTGACCGTCCCCAGGAGCTGCTCCAGATTGTTCTGAAGCATCCTGGGAGAAGTTCCTTCCGTCGGCAAGAAGACCGAATCCTCGAGCAGTTCGTTGGTGCTCGGAAGGGTGTAGCTGGCTCCGAAGGCACGGACGCCTTGAAAGGTCTCCTGGTAGCCCTCCGGCAGCTGATCCGCCGCGCCAGTTTCACCAAAGGGCATGTAGAGGATCACGTCGGAGCCGCCTCGCTGCCGTGATGAGAACCGGCGAAAGCTCTCCTGCTCATTGAGTCCCTTGTTCTTCGCCTCCACCCGGTCCACCAGATCCGTCACCATCTCCCGGCTCGGCGTGAAGATGACGTAGGGCTTGGAGAGCACGAAGTGGGCTTGGCCCTGAGGGATGGAGAGAGAGCGGATCGTGACTCCCTTGTAGTGGCTCGTTCCCAGACTGAAGGGGACAGTCAGGTTGCCGAAGGGGAGAGTCACGGTCTCGGTGGAGTCCTCCATCGATCCGATCCTCTCCCAGTAGAGATTGAAGATCGGATCCGACACCTCCATCACCAGAACGAACCGGGTCTCCTGCACCGTGGGGACGTAATCCAACCCCAGGGTCAGCCGGATCGGCAGAGCACCGAGGCGGTTCAGGTCCGGCAACTGCAGCCCGTAGCGCTGAGCGGCTGTCTGAGTGAAGAAGACCGCCAGCTTCTCCAGTCCCGCCTGCTCGATGGAGAAGAGCATGTCCGAATCGGGGGGGAGCATCTCACCCAGGTTGCTCAGCTGGTCGTGGGCTTCCAGCTCCGCCGTACCCGTCGTCGGCCGGGTGAGCTCGACTTCGGCGGGTTTGAACCTGGCGTACTCCCGGAGAGCCTGCTGCGCGTTGCCGTAATCGCCGGCCTGCATGGCCAGATGAGCCAGGGCATCGTAGAAGATCTTGAAGTTCTCCTTTCGATTCTGGACCCCGGCGATCCGCGAGTATCGCTGCATGGACTCCCGGAGTCCCGACAGGGCGAACAGATAAGCCAGTTCACCAGCGATGGTCTCATTCTCCGGATCGTAATTGAGGGCATGTTCGAAGCTCTTGGTGGCCTGCTCGAACCGGTGCATGGCCAGGTAAACCCGGCCCAGATGGAGGTGGAGTTCCGAGGTCTCGGGGGCCAGATCGACGGCCCTGGCCAGATGCTCCACGGCCTGCTCGTGCTGGCCGAGCTTGAAGTAGATCCAGCCCTTCGTATCAATGAAGGCTGCGTTGCCGGGCTGCAGGGCCAGGGCCTCGTTGACGAGCCTGAGCGCCTCCTCCAGTTCGACTCCCTTTTCACTGAACAGGTAGGCCAGGTTGTTCCTGGCAAAGGCGTTGGTGGGATCCAGACGCAGGGTCTCCCGGAAGTGCCTCGCCGCATTTTCCACGTCGTCCAGGTCGTAGTAAACCGTGGCGAGATGGAAGTGAACGTCCGGGACTTCCGGGTCGAGCTTGACGGCCTTCGTCAACTCGTCGATCGCCTTGGTCAGGTTCCCGTTCTTGTAGTAGGCCCAGCCGAGAGTATCGGTCAGGACCGGATCGCCGGACTTCAGCTGGTTGGCGATCTGGGCTTCCCTGAGAGCATCCTTCAGGTTCACTCCATACTGGGAATAGAGAAAACTCAGGTTGTTGTGAGCCGAGGCGTTGGAAGGGTCCAGGGCGATGATCCTCCGGTAGACCAGCTCTTCGAACCAGAAGGGCTCCTGCTCCTCCTTCGCCTGAAGCCTCTCATGGATCTCGACATAGACGGCAGTGACCTCTGCGAAGAGCTCCTTGTTACGCCGCTCCGCCATCAGGCACTTCTCGAACTCCGTCGCCACGAGCTTCAAGAAACCCGTCAGATCGCTCTCGTCCAGGTAGTCCCGATAGAGGTGGCCCATGAGGAAGTGAAGCTGTGGGTCCTTGCCAGCGAGTCCACTGGCCTGTTCCAGGAACTGCAACGGGGTCTTCTCGAGACTGGACTCCAGCCCCTTTCGATCCTGCAGATCCCGGCTCAGGGCCATGAGCAAGCCCCCCCAGGCCTGCTTCGGATGGGCCTTCATGTACTCCATCAGGTCCTGGTCCAGCTTCTCGGCGGCGGTCTTCGTCCGGGCTGACACCTTCTTCGAACTGCCCAAGGTCAGGGCCAGTCCGCGAAGTCTGAGGTAGAGGAGACAGAAATCAATGGTCTCAACGGAGACCTCTTTCCCGTCATGATACTCCTCCAGAAAGCCCGAGAGCTTGCGGGACAGGGCTCGGAACCGCTTGTTCCGGCCCCTGCCGTCGGAGGTTGCTGCCTCGTCGAGCAGGTGGCCCATGCCCTCCACGAGAGCCCCGTACCGGGTCCGGTTTTCGAGCAGGTTCTTCTTGAAGAACTGCTCTATCAGAGTCTCGTTATCCAGGTTCGAGGGATGAACCAGCTTCGCGCCGAGCAACTTGCTGCCCGTCCGCAGGGACTCCAGCATAGGCGGAAGATCGGCCCGGTCAGTCAGCCGAGGGCTCTCTGCCGGCGTCAGCGGCGCCTGGGCCATGACGGGCGGGACCTGTCCCGTCAACAGGACGACCATGAAGGCGTTGAGTATCGCTGTGGTGAGCCAATGATTGTTGCGCAATGTCTCTCTCCCTCTTCCGGAAGAAGCCTTGGAGGTCAATGTCCTGGGAACGCTCCGGCACGGAACCAGGGAAAGGCATCCTAACACCGCTTCAGAAGTGCGGTCAATCGCAGGTCCGGTGCGGGGTGCATGTCCCGTAGGGGGTCCCCTCCTCCGTTCGCCCCACTATGGATGCCCGCATCCAGGACGACTGAATGGCCGAGTTTTCCCGATC
>JAJFLN010000139.1 GCA_021772705.1 Candidatus Cloacimonadota bacterium
TGAGAGTGCTGATGAACACTGTTAATTCATGGGCATTGGTTCCAAGCAGGGCGCTCGTCAGAGTCTCGTGCTCCTGAGGTCCCGCTGCAATCCCTCGCCATCGGAGGCTGCCGGGATCCCCTGTTCCCGGGGAAGACAGGCTAAAAGTCCTGTAGGGAAGACGATTATGTCAGTTCACGTATGACCTGGCGGCTGTCCTTGACATGCCGTGGAATCTCCATGGTATATCGGCTGAGAATACAGGTATCTCGCTGGCGCCACGACGGTCCGCCTACATCCGCGGGAACCGGACACCACGGAAAGGAGTATTCATGCTTCGAACGAGAGTTGTCGTCAGCATGCTGGCCGTTCTGGTCATTGCGTTCTTGGCAGGAGGGACAGCCGTACAGGCCCACCCCGATCATGGTCAAAACCTGAGCGCCTCCAGCACGAGTCATCCGCATCACTACTGGCATGGTGATGACTTCAGTTGTCCCTGGCTGCAGAAGCACTCAGGCAAGTATTCCAGCTGCTCCAAGGCTGGCAAGTGCAGCTCCTGCACCGCCAAGGCCACTGGCAAGTGCGCCTCCTGTACCCAGGGCAAGACCTGCAGGAAGTGCTCCAAGGCTTCGAAGTGCTCCAAGGCTTCGAAGTGTTCCAAGAGCTCGAAGTGTTCCTCCTGCTCCAAGGGCAAGAAGTGCTACAAGTATTCCAAGGCTTCCAAGTGCTCCTCCTGCTCCAAGGGCAAGAAGTGCTACAAGTGTTCCAAGGCTTCCAAGGCTTCCAAGTGCTCCTCCTGCTCCAAGGGCAAGAAGTGCTACAAGTGCTCCAAGGCTTCCAGCTCTCGCTCGTCCTGCAAGTACTGCAAGACCGGCAAGAAGTCCTGCTCTCGCTGCAGCAGCTTGAAGGCCGCCTACGGCAAGTCCAAGAACGCCTGGAAGTCTCACAAGCGGGGTCACAAGAAGTCCTACAGTAAGGGCAGCTGGTGGCACAACCGCTACTGGCATCGCCACGAGGCCCCCAAGGGCGCCACGGTTGCCGAGCAGACCCTCGTTTACTGAGGTTCTGACAGCGGGTTCAGCCGTTAGCTGATCCAGAGTCGGATTGACGCCGGCCCGGCACTGCCGGAGCTACCCGTCGATCCGGCTCTTTTCATTCTCGCCTCTCTCGAAAGGAATCCCCATGGCTTCAATCTGTCCCCACTGCAAGGGAACCGTGAACCTGTCCAACGTGCTGCGTGAGAAGGACGTGAAGGATTCGGCCATAGAGACTCTCTATGCCTGCCCTCACTGCAAGGCCGTCCTGGGCTTCAGCTTCATGAGCTGAGGCTCCACCAGCCAGTCTTCAGCTACGGAAGACGGGGTAGCTTCCAAGGACCTTGACGAAGCTCGTCAGCTTCCTCAGGTCTTCGAGCAGCTGCTGAATCCGCCTGTCGGAGGAGTGGCCCACGAAGTCAGCGAAGAAGGTGACCGTCGGCAGAGTCTTCGAGGGATAGTAGGACTCCAGGAGGCTCAGGTTGACCTTGCGCCGCTTGAACAGCCGCAGAGCCTCATCCAGCACACCGACCCGATCCACCAGAGTGAAGGCCACGGTGGTCTTGTCGGACCGAGTGGTCTCCGGGATGCCTCGGCCTGCGGTCAGGAACCGAAGCTCCTTGGCCAGCACATTGCCCGGAGCCTCGGCCAGCACTTCCAGGCCGTAGGATTCGGCTGTAAACCGAGGACAGAGAGCCAGGGTGCCGGGAGCCTTGAGGGCCTCCCGTGCCGCCCAGGCAACCGATGGCAGTTGCTCCACCTCCACGCCGGGAAAGGCCTCTGAGATCCAGGGACGATTCATTGCGTAGAGAAGCTCTTGAACGAAGAGGCGAGCCGGCTTCCGCTTTCCTGGCCGACGGGTCCCGGCCACGGTGAGGTTCAGTTTCCAGTAGAACTCGGCGGAGATCTTCAGGTCGCTCTCCAGGAAGTACTCCAGCGCGTGTGCGCCGATACCCTCAGTCGAAGTTTCAAGAGGTACTATGCCGTAGTCAGCCCGCTGGCTGGCCACCTCTTCCAGCACCGCCGAGATGCCGGGCACGGCAATCAGCCTCGTCGAGAATCCAAATTGGGCCCGTCCCGCGGCATGAGTCACGGAGCCCTCCGGACCGGGAAACGCCACCACGAGAGGCTTCTCGGACTGACGGCAGAGTCCCAGGATGTCTCGATAGATGCCCTCCACCGCTGCCGGAGGAAGCTTGCCGGCGTTGATGGAGAGGATCTTCTTCAATATCTGTTTCTCCCGGGAGGGGATGTATCGATCCCGGCCCGTGTTGCGCTTCAGCACCGCCACCTGCCGGGCGGCCTCGTGCCTCTCCTGGAGCAGGCCTAGAAGCTCCTGGTCGATCTTGTCGATCCGTCGCCGGAGCCGGCTCAGCGTCGCCTTGTCTGCTCCGTCGGCCATGGATCCCGGAACCGGATCAGGTCTCCACGGTCTGGGAGTCGGAGGGTCCTACGGAAGTCCTGGGCAGGCCTTTCATCCAGTGGCCCTTCAAGGCGTGGAAGTACCAGTGGAGGTACTTGGGAATCCACTTCCGAAGCTGGAACCGGGATTCCCCGGCTGATCTGTCCTGCCAGGTGGTAGCCACTTCCGTGACCTTGTGGCCTGCCAGGTAGCTCTTGATAGCAAGCTCCATTCCGATCTCGAATCCGCCGTCGCTCTCGATCTCGAACTGCTTGACCACTTCCGTCCGGTACATCTTGAAGGAGTTCGTGGCATCACAGGTTGGAATGCCCGACAGGTAATGAAGCGATATGCCAGCGACTCGGGACATGAGCCCCTTCAGCCAGGGGCCGCCGGTCTGGGAGCCGCCTCGGGAATATCGGGTTCCGCAGACCAGGTCGAATCCGTCCCGCATCAAGCAGTGCATCACGTTGATCTGTCCCACGTCATCGGAGAGATCGGCCATCACCACGGCTGCGAAGGGGGTACCACAGTGCACCAGTCCCGTCTGGATTGCCTTCAGGGCCCCCCGGCCGAATCTGTTGCGCATCAACTTCAACTCGGGCCAGTCCGACTGGAGTCGCTTCACCACCGGGACCGTGGTGTCCTCGTCCATGTCGTGCACCACCAGGACCTGGAAGGGAACCCGGATCCGGGACCGGAGTGCCTCCAGGGTCGGCACGATGACCTCCGCCTCGTTGTAGACAGGCACGACCACCGTCAGGTCGATCTCCTGCTTCTTTAGACCCGATGAGGCCTGCTCGCTGGGCGCCTGCGGCGCAGAATCGGTTCGCTGGTCCGCAGGCCCGGCGCCGGGAGGAGGCTTCGGTCCGGAGTTGGCGGAGGTACGCTCCGACAGAGGCCTGGCGATGACGCCGTGGCCTGTCAGGTTCCAGATGTCGCTCAGGATGGCTCCCGGTGCCGCCCTCTGGGCGAGCCATTCCGGCGAAATGTCCCGGAAAGCAGAATGGTTCATGGCCAGGAAGATCGCATCGGCTCCGGTCACGGCGTCCTCGAGGCTGTCACTCTCCATGAACGGATCGTGCATCGAAACCTCGGCGCCTTCGGCCAGAAGCAGCTTCCTGAGCTTGTAGGACAGGGAGTTCCGGCCATCGTCGATGTCCCGCTTGAAGGCCACCCCCAG
>JAJFLN010000140.1 GCA_021772705.1 Candidatus Cloacimonadota bacterium
ACGATATGGCCGCCCGCTCCATTCATCCTTCGACAGGCTCAGGACGAACGGATCGGGAAAACTCGGCCATTCAGTCGTCCTGGATGCCCGCATCCATAGTGGGGCGAACGGAGGAGGGGACCCCCTGGGTGACATGCACCCGAGCTGACCTGATGGCCGTGACGTCCGGATGGCACGGTGTTACCCTGATCCCTCGTGACGTTGCGTGGACATCGACTGGCGGAGGAGCGCAGTCTCACCTTGCATCGTAGAATCGCCGTTCGGCTCCTGGAAGATCCCCGGGTCCTCGAAGCGGCTCGCTGGCGAGTCGAGGAATGGAACCGGACTGGCAGCGTGGCATCCCATTACGCCATCGCCTGGCGGCGGCTGTTGCGGCAATCACAGGAGGAGATCGCCCGACTTATCGCCAACGGGGGAGAAGAGGCCAGGGCCCTCCGGCAGGTGACACCCTTCGCCGGAGTGGTGCCGCCTCGCGAACGCTGGCGAATCTAGCGCGAGGTAGCCGAGAGGAGGGCTAGCGATGAAGCGGTCCCAGCTCGAACACCTGATACGCGCCTCGGCGGACATCGCCGGCTACGAGCCGGAAGGTGGCTCCCTCGAGCCGGCCCGAGCCGGGGCCGACCAGCACACGGAACTCCCCAGGCTCAGCCCGCAGGGTCAGGTCCGGATGGACGAAGGCGAGATCCTCCGGATCGAGGGTGAAACGGACCGTATGGCGTTGCCCTGGCTCGATCTGGAAGCGCTTGAAGCGCTTCAGCTCCAGCAGAGGCCGGGTGACGCTGCCGACCAGATCTCGCAGGTACAGCTGGGCCACTTCCACCCCGGCCCGATCCCCCGAATTCGTCACATCGAACTCGACCCGTAGACTATCTCCGGGACCGATCTGCTCGCTCGACAGACGAGGAGGCGAGTAGGTGAAAGTCGTGTAGCTGAGACCGTGGCCGAAGGGAAAGAGCGGATCGTTGGGAACATCGAGGTATCGGGAGACATACTTCTCGTCCGGCTTCTCGGGGTGAAAGGGGCGGCCCGTGTTCTTGACGGCCAGGAAGATCGGCACCTGCCCAACGGCCCGCGGGAACGTCACAGGCAGCTTGCCGGAAGGATTGACGTCGCCGAACAGCACGTCGGCGATGGCGGGCCCCCCCATGGTCCCGGGGAACCAGGCCTCCAGGATGGACGGCACGTGGGTCGCCGCCCAGGGGATTGCCAGCGGCCTGCCGGAGAGAAGCACCAGCACCACCGGCTTGCCCGTGGCGTGGAGTTCCCGGAGAAGTTGCAGCTGCACGCCGGGTAGACCGATATCGGAGCGGCTCGCGGCCTCTCCGCTCATGTCATAGGACTCCCCCATGACGGCGACCACGACCTCCGCCTCCGCCGCAGCAGCAAGAGCCTCGGCGAATCGAGATCGGTCCTCACTGTCGATGTCGCAGCCTGGGGCGTGGACTATCTTGACCCGGCCGGCCGTACGATCCTGGATCGATTCGAGGACGGTACGGCACTTTTCGAAATCGCCGGCGCCGGACCAGGAACCGATCATGTGCCGGCGGCCGTCGGCCAGGGGCCCCACGACGGCCAGGGTGGGGCCGGAGTCGCTCAGGGGCAACAGACTCCCTTCGTTGCGCAGCAGCACGATCGACTTCGCCGCCAGATCCCGGGCAGCCGCCAGATGGGCCGGGCTCATCACGACGGCCTTCTCCCGGGCAGGATCACTGTACCGGTATGGATCGTCGAAGAGCCCGAGCTGCCCCTTCAGTCTCAGCACTCGCCGGACGGCCTCGTCGATTCCGGCCTGCTCGATGGTGCCGTCGGCGACCAGCCCGGGGCCGTGATCCGCAAAGACCGATCCCTGCATGTCCATGTCGACGCCGGCCTCGATCGCCAGCTCCCCGGCGTGCCGCAGGTCCCGGGCGAACCCATGGGCAACCATCTCATTGATCGAGGTGCAATCGGTGACGACGAATCCCGTGAACCCCCACTCCTGCCGGAGGAGGTCACTGAGCAGATAACCACTCCCGGTGCAGGGAATACCGTTCAGTTCGTTGAAGGCGGTCATGAACGTCGCCACGCCAGCATCCAGTGCCGCCCGGAAGGGAGGCAGATAGACCTGATGAAGCGTCATGGGCGACAGGTCCACGGTGTGGTAGTCCCGGCCGGCTTGGGCGGCGCCGTAAGCCGCGAAGTGCTTGGCACAGGCCAGGATCGTGTCCGGCCTGGAGAGGTCGGTGCCCTGAAAGCCACGAACCCGGGAACGGGTGATCTCGCTTGCCAGGTAGACCTCCTCGCCAGCCCCCTCGGCGATCCTCCCCCATCGGGCGTCACGGGCGATGTCGGCCATGGGAGCGAAGGTCCAGTGGAGCCCCTCGGCAGCCGCCTCTGTCGCCGCAATCCTGGCGGATCCCTCTATCGCTTTCAGATCGAACGAGGCGGCTTCGCCCAGGGGGATCGGGAAGATGGTCCGGTGGCCATGAATCACGTCGTATCCGAAGAGCAGCGGAATGCCGAGGCGGCTCTCCTCGACAGCTATCTTCTGGAGCTTCCGGGTGTAGGCCGCAGTGTAGGCATTGAAGACGGCGCCGACGGTGCCCTTGCGAATTCCCTCCAGGTAGTTCGGCTTGATCGACGGGCCGGTCCGATCCCAGTCACTGGTAAGCAGCGTCATCTGCCCCAGCTTCTCCTCCAGGGTCATCCGGCCGAGGAGCTCCTCGATACGCTGGTCCAGGCCGTCACCGCCGGCGTCGGCACCCCGGGCAGGGATACCCAGCATCGTGAAGAGTGCAGCGGCCAGAAACCCCGCCGTAAAGGTCCGTGTCAAGCTGGTCATCGTTTCTCCCTCTGGAAGTCCAGAAGCGTCAGGGCCCGTTCGATCTCCGGGCAGCTCATCAGGAGTCGCCAGAGCAGTCCACTCCGGTGGTTCTCGATCATGACCACGATCGGCCCCTGGTCGATGGCCAGAACCGACGAGGCGTACCAGCCCAGGGCCGGGCTGAAGGCGTCCAGGAACCCGTGCTCGCCGAACAGGCGATCCCCCAGAACATCGTGGAAGTACCGGAGGGCCCGCATGGATTCCCGCGGTGTATAAGGAAAGGCCGAAAGTGCTGCGGTCGGGCTGATCACTCCCAGGTCGTTGGCCGGCGAATGGGCCGCATAACCGTCGACGGAGTCGCTGGCCGTGAGTCCCCAGCAGGAAGGACCGTAGCCGGCCCAGTCATGAGGATTGCGAACGCAGTGCCGGTAGTTGATCCGGGTGTGGGCGACATTCTGCTGCCAGTAGCCGGCATAGCGATCCGACAGCCCTCGCGGGTCGAGTCCGAGGAACGAGTACTGCGAGAAGAACAGTGGACCGCCGAGCTCCGGCCCCAGCGGCAGAGTGACACCCAGGTAGGTTCTCCCGTTCCGGATGGCCCCGCCGGAGGCCCATCCTCGGTGATACACCTGGGGCCGGATCGGGTGGGTCGGCGATCCGGCGGCGAGGACGTAGGTGATCAGGCACTCGTTGTACCCGCGAATCGGCAAGTCCATAGCCCAGCCGTGGTTCGGTGACCAGTGCCAGTAGAGGACGTCCTCTCCCCCACGGGTGTACCAGTCCCACTCTACCTCGCCATAGAGCCGATCGATCCGGGCGCCAATCTCCCGTTCCACCGGGTCTCGAGAGTCGAGCCACTGCCGGGCCGCGAGCAGACCCTGGATCATGAACGACGTCTCGACCAGATCGCCACCGTCGTCTCCAGGACCGAAGGGGATTGTCCGTCCCGTCCGGCCGTCGAGCCAGTGGGGCCAGGCGCCGTGGAACCGATCCGCCTTCCGAAGGAACCGGACGATCTTCGCCAGCCGGGCGACAACAGCCTCCCGGGGAACGAATCCCCTCTCGGCCCCGACGAGCAGAGCCATGACACCGAATCCGGTTCCCCCGGTGGTCACCGTCTCCAGCGTGCTGTTCCGCTCCGGTGCCATCCCCGAGACCGGGTGACCCAGTTTCCAGAAGTAGGCAAACGTCCGTTCCTGAACCCGATCCAGAAGCGCCTCGTCGCTCAGGGGAACCGCCTCAGCCGCCCGTCCCGTCGCGCCCCACACTGCCAGCGACGCCAGTGACATCAGGAGGCCCGCAGCCATTCCAAGGCTGCGAGGACTCATGGGCCGCCTCCGGTGGTTCGTACCATCTTCCCACTTTAGCCGCCCGGC
>JAJFLN010000015.1 GCA_021772705.1 Candidatus Cloacimonadota bacterium
TGACCTTGCTGGCTGTCCCGTCACTCTTGCTGCGACTCCAGGCAACCCGGGCAGTGCCGGAGGGATTGACGACACCCGTGGGGGTTTCGTTCCGGGATGCCAGTCTCCAGCTGATCCGCGAGCGGGCCAGGGGTTCTCTTCCGAGCTTCTTGTCGTACAGTTCGGCGATCAGGTTCATCCCTGGGTGATCCGAGTGTTTCAGGTCCAGACGGTACTTCTCCGGGATCTCCCTCGGCTCGATGTCCTTCGGTCTCCTGGCCAGTGAGGTGAACTTGTTGGGTAAGGGGAGGATTCTGCCGAAACCGGAGGGCTTCCAGCCTCGGAGGGCCATCATCCAGTCGTACTGCTCCATGCAGACTCCCGTGCTCGGCGCGTTCTCCACGACTCTGTAGCTGCCGTTGGGCTCCACCTGAGAGACGTAGGCGATGTGGTAGGGGCCGTAGAATGCGACGTCGCCCACCTTTGGAGTCGCCGATGGGGGGAGCAGCCGGTCGTTGCCCCGGGCCCAGCGAAGCCAGTTCCTGGTTCTTCGGGCGAAGATGGGGTGTCCTGGCAGGTTGTCCTTCGATCGCTCCCGGGGGTAGCGACCTGGGTGCATCCTGGCGTCGGCCAGGAGGATATCGGCCATCGAGACACCGGCATCGTCCAGGGCCAGACGGGGCACGTCGACGCAGACGATCTGTCCCGCGTCGTAGTTGCGACCCCCGTCGGCGCCCCGGGTCTGGTCGTAGATCCTGCCGACCAGGTTGCGGGCTGACAGGGTCGCCACGTCGATGCGCTCCTTCGTGCCAGTCTCTCGTACCGGTTTTCTGGTGTCCCGCTTCTTCGCTGGCGTCTTCTTCTTGCTCGCGGCGATCCGTTTCCGGAGACCAGCGGCCTGACTGCTGCTCATGGCCTCCGCCGATGCGCCGGTGAGGAACAGGAACAGTCCGGCGATTGCCAGGGCTGACACGAGAGACTCTGAGAAGTGCATCGAAACCTCTTTCCGAGGCGGCCTCCGAAGGGGGGGGGGAATCGAAGGTCAACCACGATCCGGGCAGTACCGGACAATCCGTCGCGATAGCCCGGGTTTCCTCATTCATCGTCTTCAGACCCAGGACTCTATAGAGCATTCATTGAGAATGCTGCCTCCTCGATTCTGACAGGAAAATCGCAGAATGCCAATCGGGGCGCGGGATTGCTTGAGAGAAGCGGGTCCTGAGTGGCCCGGTAGATTCCAGAGCCTCCCTCGAGGTGATGACTTTTCGTTCCAGCAGGACTGGAATTATGTCGATGAGAAGAATACCCGGTGGACCGCTGCCCGCGGATCCGGTCGCCTTGCCCGGAGGAACTTGCATGAATTCCGATCTCGATAACATCCCCGAGACGAGCCAGATGGCCGAGCTGGACTCTCGAGCCAAGAAGGTCTCCGAAGGGCTGAGCCAGGAGCTGGCCAGCCTGGCAATGGAGCGTATCTCCAAGCTCTATCAGCCTCTGGTGGAGACGAATCGCTACACCCGAGTCATCCTCGAAGCCGTGTCCGACGGCGCCCTCGCCTTCGATCCCAACGGCAAGGTCATCCTGGCCAACTCGGCCGCCAAGCAGCTCTTCGGCCTGGCCAATCAGATCGAGGGGATCGCAATCGACGAACTGGACGAGCTGGATTGCATCAAGCAGCCCGTCAAGTCGGCCTTGGCTTCCGGGGTTTCCATGGCGAGCCAACGCCTCTCGGTGAAGCGAGGAGAGGAGGTCTGGGAGCTGGATGTGGCCCTTCACTTCTGCAGGGACGCCCGGGAGGGCACCATCTACTGGCTGCTGGCGATCATCCGGGACATGACGGCCGTGAAGGACCTGACGTATCAGCTGACCCAGTCGAGCAAGATGGCCACCTTGGGGACCATGCTGAGCTGCATCATTCATGATGTGAGCAACCCACTCGCCAACATCCTGGGTTACTCCGAGCTTCTTCACTCCGAGTTCGAGGAGCGGAGTCTCAACGGCGAGGCGACCTCAACCTGGGAAAAGCGGAGCCGGATCATCCTGGACGAAGCTCTCCGGGCCAAGAAGATTGTGGAGAACTGTCTCTCCTTCGCCCGTCTCTCGAAGGGCGGACGACAGAAGATACGTGTCAGGCAGCTTCTGGAGGATACGGTTGCCATATTCCGCAGCCACATGAAGATCCGGGGCGCCGACATTGAGCTCCAGTGCCCCGAGGGTATCCAGGATATCTACGGCTGCTGGGGACTGCTGCAACAGGTGCTCTTCAACCTGATCAAGAACGGCATCGACGCCCTGGACGGGCGAGGCCACGTCATCGTGCGGGCCTTGGCGGTGGGTAACGAGCTTGCCATAGAAGTCCAGGATGACGGTCCCGGAATCCCGCCACAGGTTCAGGCCAAGGTCTTCAGCCCTTTCTTCACCACCAAGGGGGAGAAGGAGGGGACCGGTCTCGGTCTCTCCATAGCCCGGACGATCATTCAGGAACACGGTGGGAGCCTGGAGCTCAAATCAGTGGAGGGCCAAGGAAGTACCTTCCGCATCGGGTTGCCTCTGGAGCGGCGCCGTCGAGGCCGCCAAGGAGAAGAGGAACCGGCTCAGGAGCCTCGGGAGACTCAGCCCGAGAAGGTGGTCCTGGTGGTGGAGGACGATCCGCACATGGGACGGCTGATCGCCGATCTGGTACATCGATGGCATGAGATCCCGGCCCAAGTGGTCCCCGGCCTGGACGAGGCCGTTCAGGCCATGACTTCCCGCTCCTATCAGATCGTCTTCCTCAACGCCCGGCTTCGAGGGACTGACCCGGTCATCGCCCTGCAGCGTCTGAACGCCGCCGACAGCCGAGCTTCCATCGTGACCCTCTCGGGGGCGGAACGGTCGGAGTTCGTGGAGACATTGCTCCGGAGCGGAGCAGCGGCGCACTTGAAGAAGCCCTTCAGCCTGAACACCCTGCTGCGAGTCATGGGCCGGCTGATGCCGGCATCACAGGCGGCCTGAGTCCCGGGTTCAACGCTGCTGTCTTCCCTGCTGCAGCACCTCCTCCTGTCCGGTCTCCTTCGGCAGGCTCAGACGATATGGCCGCCCGCTCCATTCATCCCCTTCGGCGTAGCTCAGGACATGCTTCGACAGGCTCAGGACGAACGGATCGGGAAAACTCGGCCATTCAGTCGTCCTGGATGCGGGCATCCATAGTAGGACGAA
>JAJFLN010000141.1 GCA_021772705.1 Candidatus Cloacimonadota bacterium
AGAAGTAGCCGCCGTTTGACTTGAGGATCGATTCTCTCCGCTGCCTGTAGACACGGGGAATCTGATACCAGGCCAGGCCGGGCATGGCGTGATGAACGGCGTGGAGGTTGTTGTTCAGGAACAGCAATGAGAGCGCCGGACCGGACTCGACGATGGCGCTCTGCTCCGCGCGGATTGCGCCGGGCCGATGTTCGGCGAAGGACCGGACCAGCGTCAATGACAGACCGGGCCAGACATGGAGGAGGCAATACTCCAGGACTCCCATGCCGCAGACACCTCGGGTCCAGAGCAGGACCACCGACACGGCGACAGCGTGGGCCAGCCACGGAGCGAAGTGGCGCCGGTCGCCGCGACGGAGCCGGGCGATCTCGGTCCGAAACAGCCCGATAGCAACCAGTGGCGGGCCCAGGACCATTCGACCGATCAGAGTGTTGTTGAGAATGAGAATGGACTGGACGACCGTGGGCAATCGCTGCCAGTCCCGGGGGCTCAGGAAGAAGGACTCCGGGTCGACGTCAGGGTCGGTGAAGGACCGGGCCTCGTGGTGATCCAGATGGCTCGTCCGGTAAACGGCGTAGGGCGTGAGGAGGCCGAGTGGAGGGTACCCAACGGCCATGTCCAGGGACGGAATGCCCGTCGGATGCCCGTGGATCGTCTCGTGCTGCAACGATCCATGCCAGGCCAGAAGCCCCCCTCCCAGGAGAGGGACGAGCCAGAGAGGGACAGAAGCGTGGTTCCAGGTCAGGCAGAGCCAGCCACCGTAAATCGCGATGGCCACTAGCCAGGTAGGCACCTCGCGCTGCATCCGCCCCAGGAAGCTCGAGAGCGTTGAGGAAGGTCGATGGGAAGGAGGCATCCACCATAGAAGGTAGGCCTACCGCACCGGGATTACAACGATAGAATGGAGACTCTCCGCCATGTATCTCGCCGTTCCAGCAAAGGCCTCTGTGCGTCCCGTGTACTCCGTGGCCGACCTGATCCCAGGTTGCGGTTGCTCGGTCTTGACTTCACACTTCGGGACTGGGAAGCTGCGAATTGATGCCGACGATGATGGAGCAACTGATAGAGCAGACCGTGCTGTGGACACCCAGGCTGGTGACGGCTCTGGGCGCTGTATTCCTCTTCTGGATACTGTCCCGGGTGGTGAGCAAGGGGATCATGACTCTTGGTCTGCGGACCGATCTGGATGATGAGGTTGCTTCCCTGGTGGCCAGGGCGAGTCACGTCACGATCTTCCTGTTTGGCATCGTCACCGCCCTGGGCACTCTGGGTGTGGATGTTTCGGCCCTGGTGACAGGCCTGGGGCTCACAGGGTTCGCCCTGGGCTTTGCGTTGAAGGACACGGTTTCCAACTTGCTCGCAGGAATCCTGCTGCTGGTCTACCGGCCCTTTTCAACGGGAGACTTCATCAAGGTATCCGGGCACGCCGGCGAGGTGAAGACCATCGATCTGCGGTACACGACCTTGCTGAGTCAGGGGTCGGTGGTGCTCATCCCGAACTCGCATCTGTTCACCAGCGCCATCACCATCTTGGACCGGGTGACGGCAGGCGAGAGCGACACGGCCTGAAGAGCCCGGCCCCGGAGTTGGGGGGGCTCAGGGTTGGCACCTGGCTGCTGCTGGAGGGAGCGTGGCTACCAGCGGGCGGCGTGCCGGCTCAGGGCTGAGCCGTTGGGCCCCACGGGTCCGCCTTGATTGACAGGACTAGAGCCGGGTACGGTGGGGACGGCGCCCGAACCGGTGCCGAAGGTGCCGTAGCAACCGCAGACCACGATGCGGAAGGGGGGCTGGGGACAAGGGCTGGGCATGTTCTCCTCAGCTGGAACCTCGCCTTCCACAATCCAGCCTGCCGGAAATCCGCCGTTGGTGATCGAAGCGTTCATGGCTCGGTTGCCCGGGCTCGCCACGACACAGAAGTACCGGCCTCCCAGGCCAATCGGAGTCCCTCGGGGACCGGAACCGACGCCGGAGCCGAGGGTGTCCATGTAGTCATTGGGGACGAATTGAATCTCCCCGCCATAGTAGCGGCCCACGGCTGAGGGGCAGGCCCAGATCTTGTCGTCCTGGATGACGTTATTGATGGGACCGCTGATCAGGCTGTTGGTGAAACTCGTCGGGCCGCCGACGACGGGCTGCGCGTCATCCAGCGGAGCCACGGCTCCTCTGGCCCCAGGGGGAAGGACAGAGGGAACGGGGTTCGTATCCGTCAGGCTGCCCGTGCGAGGGGTAAATCCAAAGGCGACCTTCACGTTTTCGGCGAAGATGTTGTTCACCGTCTCCCAGACAGCGAGACCTTCCTCCAGTCCCTGCAGGTGACTGAGGCAGATCTTGCGACGAGCGTTCTCGGCGAAGCTCTGATACTTGGCCAGGCCCGCTGCTGCCAGGACCCCGATGATCAGGACGACGACGAGCAATTCGATGATGGTGAACCCAGCCCCCGAGCAGCTCTGCTGCTTTCGAGACAAGGGCCAGACTCGAGGCCGGAAAGGCACTCCCGGTGCGGGTCTGAGTCCACGAGGATATCTTGCTGGATAGGCCATTTCGTCGCTTCGTATGCCTGCGATTCCTTTCCTGAAAGTACCTGTCTGCCGGGGCATGATCCCCGCTGCTGTTCCCCTCTTAAAGGTGGGCTAGATCCTTGTTCGCTCAGGTTTTGGCAGGCATGACCTCACCGGCGGCAAGATTAAGCCAATCGTTACACTACGACATGCTAGTTCACATGTCACAGTTTTCGCCATACCCCGGGTGCATGTCCCGTAGGGGGTCCCCTCCTCCGTTCGCCCCACTATGGATGCCCGCAT
>JAJFLN010000142.1 GCA_021772705.1 Candidatus Cloacimonadota bacterium
GCCGGTGGCGATCCGCTTCGACGAGGCGATCGGCGTGGCGATCGTGGGGCTGCTGGTGAACCTGTCCTGTGCCTGGCTGTTGCGTGACGATCACGAGCATCACGAACATGGGGAGCACGGACTTTCACACCACGACCACAATCTGCGGGGGGCTTACCTGCACGTTCTCGCCGACGCGCTTACGTCGGTGCTGGCGATCCTGGCGCTGTTCACGGGGAAGCTGCTCGGCTGGACGGCCATGGACCCGATGATGGGGATCGTGGGGTCGCTCGTCATCGCGCGGTGGTCCTGGGGACTGCTTCGGGACACGAGCCGGGTCTTGCTTGACGCGGAGGCCGGCGAAGAGCAGCGAGAGAAGGTCAGGATGCTGATCGAGTCTGAAGCGGACAATCGGGTGGCGGACCTGCACCTGTGGCGAGTGGGGCCGCGTCACCTTGCGGCGATCGTCTCGGTGGTGACCCACGATCCGCGGGAGCCGGGACACTACCGCTCGCTGCTGCAAGCGCGGGAGGACCTGGTGCATGTGACGGTGGAAGTGCATCGGTGTCCCGGCGAGAGCTGCGCGGGCGGTTGAGTCGGGGCTCGGGTCTGAACAGGCCCGGGCGGGCGAGAGCTTCCGGTGGCTGCTGGATATGATGGCTCCGGCATGAGTGAGCAGCGGCCGGGACGGGACCGGATGCAGCCAACGGTCGTCGCCGACGGATCTCTCGAGCGAGATGATCTATCCGCTGCTGCCGCTCTTCCTGACGGGACCGATGGCGGCTGGCGCGGGGTTCGTGGGTCTGGTCGAGGCTGCTGGCCGGATCCGATTGACTTAAGTCGACATTCTCGTCTGATCCGACGGGGGGTGGAGGACCTCATGTCAGTCCCCGTCGGCCCTGAAGCTCGAAGAGCGCCATCACGAGAGCATAGCTGGCACTCTGGACGCAGGCACCAGGCCTCTGAGTAGCAATGGAACGTTACTCCGCATAACGTTCCATTGCTACTCAGAGGCAGGCTCGAAGTAGCGGCGGCGTATCCAGAGGGAGACGTTGACCAGGCCTATTAGCACCGGCACTTCGACGAGGGGGCCGATGACGGCGGCGAAGGCAGCGCCGTGGTGGATGCCGAAAGTAGCGACGGCCACGGCGATGGCAAGCTCGAAGTTGTTGGAGGCGGCCGTGAAGGACAGCGTGGCCGACTGGGCGTAGTTGGCACCTGCCTTGGCACTGAGCCAGAACGACACGAGAAACATGACGACGAAATAGATCAGCAGAGGAGCGGCGATGTGCAGAACGTCGAAGGGAAGCTGGACTATCTTCTCGCCCTTGTAGCTGAACATCACGACGATGGTGAAGAGCAGAGCGATCAAGGTGATGGGGCTGATGCGTGGGATGAAGCGGGTGTGGTACCACTCGTCCCCCTTGATCCCTCGAAGCACCAGACGAGTGAAGAGGCCGGCCAGGAATGGAATGCCAAGGTAGATGAAGACGCTCTTGGCGATCTGGCCGATGGTGATCTGGACCTCTGCCCCCTCGAGGCCGAGCCAGGCAGGCAACACGGTGATGAAGAGCCAGGCGTAGACCGAGAAGAAGAGCACCTGGAAGATCGAGTTGAAGGCGACCAGGCCGGCGCAGTAATCCCCGTCGCCTTCGGCCAGATCGTTCCAGACGATGACCATGGCGATGCAGCGTGCGATGCCAATCATGATCAGGCCGACCATGTACTCGGGCCGATCCCGCAAGAAGACAACGGCCAGGACGAACATCAGCACCGGCCCGATGACCCAGTTCTGCACGAGGGACAGTGCCAGCACCCGGCCGTTGCGGAAGACCTTACCCAGCTCCTCGTAACGCACCTTGGCGAGCGGTGGGTACATCATCAGGATCAAACCGGCGGCGATGGGAATGGAGGTGGTGCCGATGCTGAGCTTCTCCAGGAGCGTGACTACTCCCGGAACCAGGTAGCCAAGGGCGACTCCGACTCCCATGGCCAGGAAGATCCAGAGGGTCAGGAAGCGGTCGAGAAAAGACAGCTTGCCAGCTACACCGGACTGATCGGAATTGGCGTCCACACCGTCAACAGCTCGTCCCTCTTCTCTTTCGTCCATGGACTTCCTCTCGCACACCCTGTTTATGCGTATCTAGCCATATGTGACATGTGTTTCGGTTGAAAACGCCCGGCCGTGCTAAGCCAGCCTTCTACACCCTGGCCTTGCGTCGTTGCTTCAGGACCGAGACGACGCAGGAGAGGAACTCCACCACGCAAGGGCAGAGGAGCCCGTAGTAGATCGTGGCGCCCTCGCGGCGGCCCTCCACGATCCCGTTGGAGCGGAGCACTGCAAGGTGCTTGGATACGGTGGACTGTCCCTTCTGAACCAGCTCTGTGAGATCACCCACACTCGCCTCACCCCTGGTCAGACGTTCGACGATCATCAGCCGAGCCTGTTCCTTGTATGGAGGTGTCGATGACATGAGTGACGGTGAGTCCGCCACGACGTTGGCGGTCGTGGGACATTCCACCAGAACCTCAACGCGGGCTGGCCCATCCACGAGCGGTCAGAAGACCAGAGATCCGCTCGCGGATCGTGTCGCGGATCGTACGGACGACTTCCAAGGGCTGTCCCTTTGGGTCGGGCAGCGGCCAGTCGTCGCGTTCGAGACCGAGCACCACGGGGCAGTGATCGCCGCAGCCCATCGTGATCAGGAGCCGTGCGGATCGTGCGAGCTCCTCCGTCAGGAGCCGGGGCTTCAATCCGGAGAGATCGAGCCCCACCTCCTCCATGATCTGGACTACCTCGGGGTGGACCCGATCGCCCGGCGCGGTGCCGGCCGAGAGGGCCCGCGCCCTCGACGGGTCGGCCAGGGCATTGAAGAAGGCGGCCGCCATTTGCGACCGTCCGGCGTTGTGGACGCACGCGAAGAGGATGGTCTCCATATCGATCACCACCGCGGGATCCAGCTGGCCGGGTCGACGTCCGACGCCTGGCCAGCGTGTAGGGGAACGGGAGCGAAGCCCGCTGCCTCCGTAATCTTCCGTCCCCGGTCACCGAGAGCGAAGTCCCGAAAGAACCCGACACCGCGCGGCGAGGCGGCGTCGATATATAGATACAGGGGTCTCAGCAGAGGATACTCGCCCGAGAGGGCCGCCTCGATGCTCGGAGCGACGCTCGTCCTGGAAAACGTACTCCTGATTGCCAGGGCCTTGAGGTCCGCCGAGGAGTCCGTGGCGAGTAGGTATCCGATGGCGCCGGCGCTCGCCTGGATCGCAGCGACGATACCGCCCGTATCGGGGGCGACAACGACCCCCTCGTCCGGGCGGTTCCACTCGGGTCCGAACTTCAGAGAGACCTCTTTTTCGAAGAAGAGGTCGAAGTGGCCCGGCAGAGTCCGTCGATACACACAGGTCACGGGGAGATCGGGCCCGCCCACCTCCGCCCAGCTCCGAATGTTCCGGGAGAAGATGTCGCCGACCTGCTCCAGGGTCAAACTCGTCGCGGTGTTTCGAGGATTGACGAGGACCCGGTAGATGCCGAATCCCGCGAGGTACTCCTCGATCCTGCGGCCCTGTGACCGGGCGGCAAGGAGCTCGTTGGCGGATATCCTCCGCGAAGTGATCGCCACGTCCACGTTGCCAAGGATCACTTCCTGGAGCGCCGTCGTGGAGCCACTCACAGTCAGGCTGGCGTCCAGTGGATAAGGCGGCTTCGAAAGCTCCGCGTACCAGCCCTGCACCGCCGGAGCCGGTATCGTCGACGTGACGATGCGCAGCGTGCCCATCCTGGACGGTGGCTTCCAGCAACCGACCGTCCCGGCAAGAGAGACCGCCAGGAGCAGCGCGGGAACGCGCGAGCAGACAGGGGAACAGGTCATGAGGGTTCCTCCGGGTCGTATCTGTACGTGCCGTCAACGAGCCCCGGCGCCGTCTTGCCAAGGAGGAGTCCGAGGACCATGCAAAAGCCGACCCAGAGGGTCCGGTATCGCTCGAAGAAGTCGAGCTGTTTGTCCGTTGCGCTCACGTCAGTGTCTCCTGGCCCGGCCCCTGCGGGCCGGTAGTCGAACAGGACCGTATAATCGTACAGTAACGATATAATCCATGAGTCACAGGGCGCCCATCAGGGCCTTGAGTCGCCGGAGCGATCCCGGTCGCACACAGTAGCGGACCATGGGGCCCGAAATGGTTCCCTGGATGAGACCCGCGTCCTTGAGCACCTTGAGATGCTGCGACACCGTGGACTGGGCAAGCGCGACCTCACCGACGATATCCCCGCAAACACACACGTTCTTGCGGGCGAGGAGCCTCAAGATCCTGACGCGGGCCGGGTGGCCGATCGCCTTGGCCAGCATCGACAGTTCCTCATCTGCCTCGGGACCTTCGACCGGCCGGAGGTCGGGCTGGTCCTCGACAGACGCGCACTCGGGAGCAAGCGCGGGAAGGGAACGAATCTTCGCTTTCATCGCAAACTAACGATATGATAACTGCTCGGGAATGGTCAAGAGCTTCTTTGCTAGACGAGACGCTCACGCCATCGGGATATGCCAGTGCCATACATGAAAACGGAAGCTGTTTCCCTATACGTAGCTATGTCTCCGATGGGCAAAAAGTGCCTCAGCCAGACCATCTCGGCGGTCAGATCGATTCTGGCCCCGTGGGATGACGACCGGCTCCGAGAGCAGGCTCACGAATGGCCTCTACCGGGACCGTCGGTTTCGCCGGCGCCCAGCTCGCGCAGCAACGCCAGCGCCGCCAACAGTGAGGTCTGGCCAGAGACGCCGTCGAAGTCCAGCAGCTTGAGGAACCTCGGTATGAAGCGCCGAAGGTGACTGTAGCTGCGGGCAAAGAAGTCATAGGGAGCGTCTCCCCGAGGGCGGACGATGTCCTGGGTTTCCTCGAGTGCCTGAGCTAGCTTCTTCCGTGGGATGTGGCCGAAGACGATGGCACGCACTCGTTCGTCCGACACCTCCGTGTTGAGCAGAACCCCACCCATGTCCTGGAACCATCCGAGCTTTTCGTTGGTCGACTCCCGGACTGACTTCCAGTGTTCGACGAAGTCTCGCTCGGCCCGGGCGTAGCGCTCAGCGAGGCCATTCTCAAACATGTCGAGCACCTCGTCGGTGACCACGGCAAGAGCCTGGTGGAGGAACGCGAGGAGAGTCGTGTAGCGTCGATGCGACTTCATCTTGTTCAGATCACGAGGCTTGGCCCGGCTTCCAGCGCGGCCAGCACCTTGAGCCGGTTCGGCGCGACCCCAGAGAGGTCCCAGTGCTCGATTCCTGCGTCCTTCAGCAGGGCGAGCTTCTCGAGAACGTCAAGAATCTCTTCAGGGCTGTTCGAGCCTGGCACTGACCGGAGCCAGGCGAGTGGGGTGCGATTGGTCTCTTCATCGACGACGAGAAGACCATCGAGGAATCGGCGACGCTCCGGGGTGAGGAGCCCGGAGAGACGACGGTAGATCTCGGACTGGGCCGCCGTGCGGGTCCTGGCAACCAGGCGCTCGAGCCTCGTCACCCGTGGTCGAACGACCTTCTCCCGATGCAGCCACTCACAGGCCATCCCAAGGAGCGCGCTCGGGGTGTCGTGCTCCAGTGCACGCTCGAGAAGCCATCCTCGCAGAGCCGACTCGGTCTCGGGGCCCTTCCATCCCGGATCAGTCGAACCTCCACCGCCCAGCCGAGGAACGTTCGCAGGGTGGCCAGCTTTCGGTTCACGCTGCTCGGCTTCAAA
>JAJFLN010000143.1 GCA_021772705.1 Candidatus Cloacimonadota bacterium
TCTCGATGGTCCTTCTGTTTCTGGGCCTCGTGATGCTGACGGCGATGCCTGTTCAGGCCAATCCCGGTTATGGGGGCGTCTGCATTCAGTGCCACACCAGCCCGGGTGGCAGCTCGGCGGATCTGAACGGGGTGGGCGCCAAGTTCGCCCGGGACGGCCACAAGTTCCCTGAAGAAGAGAAGCAGGAGGAGGAGCCTCCCCCGGAGGAGGAACCCCCTCCTCCACCAGCGGATGAAGATGAGGACGAGGACTCGGGAGACAAGAAGGGCGGCGGATATCCCGGGGGCGGATCGACTCATCGCTACGACAATTCCCCGGCAGAAGATGGCCCCTCGGGAATCGTCAAGAACCCGGTCATGGCCCAAGCACCCAGGTCGAACCCGTCGCAGGAGACGCCCCAGCAGACCTACGCCAAGTATGTGAAGAGCGGCAAGAGGGTGTTCAATCTGGTGAGCCCGAAGCTGTCATCGGTGAACAAGAGCTGCGCCAGCTGCCACGGCGGCGAAGCCCTGGCCGGTGCCTGGGCCCGCTATCCACGCTTCCGGTCGGAGCTGAAGCGAGTCGTCACGGTGGAGCAAGCCATCCAGTGGTGCATGAAGATGAACATGAAGGGGCAACCGCTGGAGCTGGGCGCGAAGCACATGGTGGCCCTCTCGGCATTTCTCAAGGAGCTCCGAGGCCCTTGACCGACCAGGCAACGGTTGACGATCCGTCTGCCGGCAATCACTGAATGGCGCTACCGGAGACTCGCAACGAAGATCCACTGAAGAAGGCCAACAAGGCCATGCTCCTGAACAACCCGGATCGGATACGGGAGAACTTCAAAGAGCTGATCTCCCATCCGGGAGAAGAGACCTTCTCGCTGCTGATCCGGGCGTTTCACCACAAGCTGTGGCCCGTGCGAAAGGCAGCCCACGAGGCCCTCTCCCAGTTTGGGGAGGCGGCCCGTCCCGCCGTCACTCGCTGTCTGGATTCCGACAAAGAAGATGAGCAGTACTGGGCCATCCGGACTCTCGGCAAGATTGGCGGGCTGGCGCTTCAATCGCTGATCGATCTGTCCCGGAGCGACGACAGGACGAGTCGTCTGTTCGCCGTCACGGCCCTGGCTGACGTTCAGGATGTTGCAGTCCTTCAGCCCCTGGTGGATCGCCTTGATGACGGGAGCTGGAGAGTCCGCGCCGAGGCGGCCAAAGCACTGGAGGCCCATTCGGCCCTGTTGCCCGTGGCCAACATGCTGCAGGAGGCGCTGAAGGGCCAGAGCGAGAACGTGACATTCTGGGCCTTGAAAATCCTGTCCAAGATCCTGGGCGCCGGGGCGCTGGAGCCGATGAAGAGCTTCCTGAGCTGTCAGGACAACCGGCTCAGGTACTCGGCCATCGCCGCCCTGGACGACATCGAAGACGATCTGGCCGTTCCTCTGCTGATTGCCTGTCTCGACGACCCCTCCTGGATCGTCCGGAAACAAGCGGCGGAGCGCCTCCTGAAGCGAGGGGCCCGGATCGAGAACTTCCTGAAGAATGCCTTCCGGGATGGCAGCCACGACGTCAAGTTCTGGTCCATCAAGGTCCTGGCGCAAGTGAGAGGAAAGGGCCGCCTCGACACCTACGCCAGCCTGCTCATCAGCGGCAGGGAGGACCTGAAGTACTACGGCATAACGGCCCTGGGAGAGGTGCGGGAACCGGAGGCGGTGACGTTGCTGGTCAACTGCTTCCGGGATCCATCCTGGGGCATCCGGGAGTACGCCAGCGAACAGCTGGCACAGATGGGTGACTATCCTCTTTCGCATCTCTCGGCTGGCATCAACAATGAGTGCGACGATGTGAAGTACTGGGCGATCAAGACCCTGGCGCGGATCGGAAACCCGGCAGCGGTTCAGCTGGGACTCTGCCTATCGAGCCAGGACCGGATCACCCGGATGTACGCCATCGAGGCCGCCGCGGAGGTGGACTCCGAGGCGATCAATGCCGCCGCGGTGGAGCGCCTCAACGACCCGGACTGGCAGATCCGGAGGAAGGCAGCGGAGATCCTGGCCAAGCGAGGCCCGTCGGCAGTCCGGCGCATCCTGCCTCGTCTGGACGAGGACAACGACAACTACCATTACTGGAGCCGGCACATCCTGGAACAGATACCAGGAACGGGCCTGAAGGAACTGATGGCCATGGTGGAGGACGGATCGCCGGAGTTGAGGAAGAAGATCTTCCTCTTCACCGGGACCCTGGACGACGCGGCGCTGAAGACCCTGATGGAGAGTCCGCCACCGGAAGTCCGGAAGGCGGTCATGTCCTTCGAACCTGCCCGTAAGAAGTCTCCTAGCGAGCTGGCGGCGGCCACGGCAGCGGAGATGACCGGGCAGCTGGTCCTGTCAGAGAGCGACGAGTCCAGCGGTCTGGATCGGCTGCTGCGGCACCTTCACGATGCCGGAGGATCCGACCTGCATCTCAACGTCGGCGCAGCCCCCTCTGTCCGGATACACGGCGAGTTGCAGGCCATTCCGGGCGAGCCGATCCTGTCGGAGAAGCTGTCAGACGACCTGCTGACCAGCTTCTTGAACGACACACAACGAGAGAAGCTCGAGCAAGACTGGAGCATCGACTTCAGCTACGAGATTCCCGACATCGCCCGGTTCCGGGTCAACCTGTTCCGGGAGCGACAGGGTCTCAACGGAGTGTTCCGGCTCATTCCGGTCCGAATTGCCTCCATCGAGGAGCTCCGGCTGTCCAAGGTCTTCAAGGAACTCTGCAAGATGAACCAGGGGCTCATCCTCGTGACAGGCCCCACTGGCAGCGGGAAGTCCACCACCCTGGCCGCCATGGTGGACAACATGAACTCCACCCGGCACGACCACATCATCACCATCGAGGACCCCATCGAGTTCGTCCACGATCATCGACGATGCCTGATCAGCCAGCGGGAAGTGAGTCAGCACGCCCGGTCCTTCGCCAGCGCCCTCCGGAGTTCACTCCGAGAGGACCCGGATGTGATCCTGGTCGGTGAGATGCGAGATCTGGAGACCATCTCCCTGGCCATCACGGCCTCCGAGACTGGACATCTGGTGCTGGGGACACTGCACACGACCAACGCTTCCCAGACCATCGACCGGATGATCGACGTCTTTCCGCCACACCAGCAGCCCCAGGTGCGTTCCCAGCTGGCCAACTCCATAGCAGCCATCATCGCACAGCGCCTCCTGCCGAGAAAGGACCGGCCGGGCCGGGTGGCGATCCACGAGATCCTGCTCCGGACACCAGCTGTCCAGAACCTGGTCAGAGAGGGCAAGTCGGAGCAGCTGTTCAGCGTGATGCAGCTCAATCGCGAGATCGGCATGCAGACCTTCGATGACGAGCTGATCGAGAACGTGAAGCTCGGCGAAGTGGAGTACGGACTAGCCTTGGAGTATGCCTACGACAGGAAGTCCTTCGAGGCGGCCTGCAATCCATCAGCGGATCCGAGGAAGAAGCCGGCGCGCCGCTCCTGATGCTGCCCGTGCCGCCTCGCAGCCTGGAGAAGGAGATGCTCGACGGTCCGCTGCCTGACAGGCAGGCCCTGGCGTCCAACTTGAGGGATCTGGCCTGGGTCAATCGATGGGCCGGCGGCTCGGCGGCCATGACGGGAGCCCTGAGCGGACTCCTGGGAAGCTCACGGCCCGAGAAGGTTACCATCCTGGACGTGGCCACCGGGGGGGCGGACATTCCTCTCACTCTGGTGCAGTGGGGTCGTCGCCGGGGAATCGAGGTCCAGGTCGAAGCCATCGATCTCCGGGAAGAGGTCGTCGAGATCGCTCGTGAGTTCACCGCCCATGAGCCGGCGGTCCGGGTTTCTCAGGGAGATGCCCTATCCATGGACACACCCGACGGGTCCTTCGATTTCGTGATCTCCTCCCTGACGCTTCATCATCTCTCGCCGGAGGAGGCAGTCCGGTTCTTGTCGTCTGCCTATCGCATCTGCCGGCGCGGCCTGATCATGAACGACCTGGATCGATCCTGGCTAGCCTGGGCGGCGACGACGCTGGTGGCCAGAACTCTCTTCAGCAGCTTCGAGGCCCGTCACGACGGCCCCCTTTCAGTGCTGCGCGCCTACCGTTCCGACGAGCTGAAACGCCTGGCCGAGGAGGCGAAGTTAGACCGGTTTCGGGTCGAAAGCCGGTTCCCCTTTCGCCTGTTGCTGACAGCCCGAAAATGAGCGCCGGTCAGGGCTGGCGCCGGCCGTGCCGCGCCCGGGTCACGGCCTGGGTCACGGCCCGCATCACCGTCGCTGGTTCGATCAGCTCCTGGCAGTAGGGCTTGCGATCACAGATGGGCAGGTAGCAGCAGAGACAGTCCATGTCCGGCGCAATCTTCTCCCCTATCCCGTAGGTCTCGATCTCCGGTAGGGATGTGGGGCCGAAGAGGATGACCGTCTCCCGCCGCATAGCGAGGGACAGGTGCATCGCCAGGGTATCTCCCGTGACCACGACCTCTGCCTGGGCCAGGATGGCTGCGAAGTGGCGCAGGGGATGCACTCCCGGGAAGAAGCAGCCCTCCGGGGCGTCTCGCAACAGGTCTTCGATGAGGGGACGCTCGTCCTCTCCGCCCACGAAGGCAACGAGCAGGCCGAGTGACTCCCGGACCATCCGGGCGAACTCCAGCATGTGAGGCTCCGTCCATCGCTTGTACTTCCAGCGACCAGCTCCGCCGACGTTGACGGCGATGAACCGCCTCCCCTCCGGCAGGCCCGCCTCGGTCAGCAGTCTCTTTCCCAGATCCAGCTCCTCCTCCGACAGCTCCAGGACGTAGCTTCCGGCGCCGTCGGACAGGCCGAGCATCTCCATGAGATGGTCCTGGTAGGTCCGGCTGTTGGCCTGCTTCAGGTCATCCCAGAGGCCCATCTGCCACCAGGAAATAGATCGCTCGTCGGCGGGGACCACCACGTTCTGCCGCAACACGAAGCCGGCAAGTTGGGGTTTGCCGTTCTCCCTCGACGAGGCCCGCTCCGCCAGCGCGGCCATCCGGACGGCATCGAGAGAGGAGTCGAGACAGGCGATGAGATCGAAGTCCTCCGACTGGACCAGGGTCGTGGCTTCGGTGCCGTAGGCCACGGCCCGGGTGACGTAGGGATTTCTCTCCAGGAGCGGCAGAGACTCCGGCCGGGTCACCCAGGTGATCCGAGGAGCGACAGAGCCTCCACCGGAGTTCTCCGGATCGCTCCAGCAGTGAACCAGGGGCTCCAGTATGCAGGTGGTCCGCAGAACGTCGCCGATGGCGTCGAGCTTGATGATCAGGAGGCGCTTCGGTGCAGGCAGGAAGTGTTCACAACCGTCGCATCGAGCCTGATACTGCTTGTGAGGCAGACAGGGCCTGTCTCCGACGTAGTAAGCGCAGTCTGTTCTGACGAACCTCATGAGCTCGAACCTTCCCGTGACGTGGCAGCGACGGCGCTTCGAAGCCCGTCTCGACTGACGGTGGCCGTCCCCAGCTGGCCCACCACGATGCTGGCTCCGAAGCTGGCCAGATAGGCTGCGGACTCCATGGACAGGCCGCTGGCCATGGCCAAGCCAATGACGCTGCAGACCGTGTCCCCCGCTCCGGTCACATCGAACACGTCCTGGGCCACGGTGGGAATGTGCAGCGGGGGGCCCTCCCTGGGAAAGAGGGACATTCCCTGTGCACCGCGAGTGATCAAGATCGCATCCAGATCGAGATCCTGCCGCAGCTTTCGCCCGGCCTCCCGCAGGGTCTCGTCGTCCTTGATCTTGAAGCCGGCACCTAGACTCGCCTCTGCGGTGTTGGGCGTGATCAGGCTGAACTCCCGGTAGTGCTGGAAGTGAATGTCCTTGGGGTCCACCACCACGGGCAGGGAGCGGCGTTTGCGGAGATCCCGCAAGTAATCCAGCAAGGACGGGGTAATCACGCCCTTGCCATAGTCGCTGACTATGAGGCCGTCGATCTCGCCTTCCCGTCCCCGGATGTACTCAATGATCCGGGACTGCACGTCGGTGCCCGCGTCATGGCGAGCCTCGTGGTCGAGGCGGACGATCTGCTGTCTGTGACCGATGACCCGGACCTTGACCGTCGTGGGCCGTGAGGGATCGGGCAA
>JAJFLN010000144.1 GCA_021772705.1 Candidatus Cloacimonadota bacterium
ATAGGGCAAGTCTTTGACGGTGAAGCTGATCTTCTTGTCCCGGACAGTCTCGTCATAGAAGATGTTGGTTCCCGTGAAACGGGAGTAGATCTCGACGACCTTGAAGAACTTGGTGTCCTTGAGCTTGAGGAGTTCGGTGTAAGGCTTGGACGCTGCGGCGGGGGGTGTGGCCGGGGCTGACACCGGGGCCGACTGCTGGGGGAGAGTCGGTGATCGCGCCGGTTGACGCAGAGTTCGGGAAGGACCGACGCGCTGCATCAAGCGATGTCTCTGTTCCGGGGGTAGTGGCTGAAGGTTTCTGCGGCTTCCTGGACTGACTCCGGGACCCGGGAAGGGCTGGGGCTGACTCATGAGAGGAGCCAGTGGCCCCCACAGGATGGCGATGACGAGTACGAGCAGCCCCGTTTGGATTGACATCAGGATGGAAATCCCGGCTTGTGTCTGTCTCATCAAACTCCTCATGGAAGATCGAAGGTTTCCTGTTCAGCCCCATCGGTTGTCTGGATGAGAATCTTCGTGCTCGTCACGGATTTCACTCGAATGTTGCCTGGGAGCACGGTCCCGACCTGAGCCATGAAGAGCTCGTCCTTGTAGGAGAGGAAGACCTGGAGAGAGTCCTTCATCTTGTCCTCGTGAAATCCATGTATCACCACATCACTCCGGTTGATCCTGCGTGGGGGAGGCTTGGGAGACGCTGCTGGAGGTGGGACGGGCTTGGGCCGAGGGCGCTTGGGGCGAGGCCTTGGTTTCGGGACGACGTAGGCGAAAAGATCCCGAGCCGGCTCCCGAAAGACGACCTGGCGATGGATGAAGGCCTCTATGGGAAGTAGCTCGACCAGCTCGGTAGTGACATGAGGGTTGGCTGGCAGATGACGGGAGGTCTGGCCATGTAGATTCGGAAGATGCTCCACCCGTATAAGGATGGCCTCGGCGTGTTCGACCTTGTAGGCAACGGCGGCCACAAGGACTGCTGTGAGGACCGCCAGCAAGAGTATCTGTCTGGGTTGCACTGGGAGCTATCCTCTCAAGAAGGTCGTGAACTCGACGACCATGATGTTGCGTCCCTCTTCCTGGTCGACTCGCATTCCTTTGAAGGGGAAGAGCAGCGGTTCCCGTTCGATCTCGTAAAGCAGTCGTTTGAGGTTCCGGTAGGATCCCGCTAGCCGGAGGGAAACTCGAAGAGATCGTCGTGAGGAGTCTTCCTTCACTGTCTGTGGGTGGTATTCGATGCGCAGGGCTTCGACGCCAGACTTGGCAGCGAGACTCCTGAGCTTGTCACTGAATGCCGGAAGCTCTGCCTCCTGTAGGACGAGTTCACCGAACCGGGCCAGAGCGGTCTCAGTGGTGCGGTTTGGCTCGGGAAGAGGGAGGTGACTGGCCCTCTGTTGGCGGAGATCCAGACGCAGCACAAACAGCCTCTGCTCCGCCAAGTCCCGATCCGCTCGCGCGGGGGACAGGAGGAGAGAAGCCACGGCGACGTTAGCGAGGAGCAGTGAGAGCAGCAGCCGTCTTGGATCCTTCATCCCCCCTCCTTCCGCTCTGTGGGTACTGGCCTTGGTAGTCGAAGTCGATGGTAAAGCTGCGGACTCTCCGTCCGTCATCTTCCTCGTCGCTCTGCTCGAGCTTCAAGTAGACATTCGAGAAGCCTGGAGCTGTGGAGAGAGCCGCGAAGAAGTCTGTGATGGCACGCCCCATCTTGGCGCGCCCCTCAAGAGTTCCGCCTCCAGATCGAATGCCGATAGAGAGAAGCCGGGCATCTTTCGGAAGAGTTGCTTCCAGAGCAGTCAGCAAATCGCCGGCCACCAGTCGAGATTGCTCGAGAAGATCCTTGGCGGCCTTGAGGCGGGCTGCCTGTCGAGCGGCTTCCTTTGGGGCCAGCGTTGGGGCACTCGGTTGACGCTGCTTCAACTGCCGCTTCACCGTCTCCTGGCTCATCTGCGCCAAAGCGGTCTGTTCACGTGCAGTCCAGGTGAGCCAGAGTTGAAGCAACAGGCACAGAAACAGTGTAAGGACAGCAATGCGGTTCTGAATAGGATGCTTATCAAACGGGGAACGTCGATCGGTCGGATGGGGCAGCAGATCTGGCCAGGTGGAGGCTTGCCGACTGGCAGCCTCTGAGGCCCAGTCTGGGAGAGACGTAACCTCCAGGTTCAGTGGCGCAACGGCCCTTTCGAGTGCCGGTTTCCGAGTGTATCTGTCGGAACAGAAGAGGCGGTCTGGCCTGGGTAACCCCAGCGCTTGGCCTCGCTCGATCAGTTCACGAACGCGAGAGCCGAGCTCCCGCTCTTCTCCGCCCCCTTCCAGCCCGGAGCGACGAGCCACGACAGGAAATCCCTTGTCCGTCAGGAGCAATATGGAACATCGGTCGGCCTCTTCACCGTCTTCGACGACCGAGATGAAAGTGTCTCTCGGAGGCTCGAAGGTCTCTCGATTCAGGAGTGTCCTGAGGGCGTGAGAGAGCGAATGTGGATCCGCTCGTGAGACACCTGCCGGCTGAATCGAGAGAGTGACTGGAGTGGGGTGAAGGTTTCGGGAGAGAGTTCGCGCCAGATCGTGAGCCGGGGCCGCAGGAATGAGGACTGTGACGCAGTATCCTGTTGCAGATCGATGTATCTTGATCCGTTGTTCAGAAACCGGAAGTCGCAGGGAGAACTCCCGGGATAGTCTGGCCTGAAAGAGCCGGCTTCTCTCCGATGGGTGGCGGGGTAGGCTCTCGAGGCGGAAAGAGATGATGCGAATCTGGTTGGGTCTGAGCACCAACCGGACGGCGTTGATCTTCCGGCTGGAGCCGAGGCCTCGCATGGCCCCGATCAGGGCCGTGGCAGCGTGTGTCGTTGCATCATCGGACAGGTCGAAGTCCTGCGAGGTCTTGGGAAGCTCGACGAGGGTGGAAGAGATATCACCGCACTTTGGGCTCAGGGCAACAGTCACGAGATGCGCACGACACGCCTCGAGCCAGATTGTTACTTCGCCGATTTGTCGACCGAGCTTCACGTACCCCCGCATCCCCCCCAAGGCAACCATCTTATCATTCCTGAGTAACGCGATTCATCTCAACCAAACTGGTGATGCCGAGATCAACCAGCCGGCGGCAGGCTTCCCTCAGTTCGGTCATCCCCTCTTCCTTGGCTGCATCCCGAAGAGTCAGCAGTGACGCTCGCTGGATGATCAACTCTCGCAAGCGATCTGTGATAGCTGCCATCTCGAAGATGGACTGTCTCCCGCGGTAGCCAGTTCCGTGACAAGCCTCACATCCGCTGGCCCGGCTGTAGAGTTTCCTGCCGTAGGCCGTCACGTCGAGTCCAAGCGCCTCCAGCTCAGAGTGGGACGGAGAGTGGTCCTGCTTGCACTCCTTGCAGAGAACACGGATGAGGCGTTGTGCCATCACGAGGTTGAAACTCGAGGCGAACTGGTAGGGATCGACGCCGAGATACCCAAGTCTGCCGATGGAATCGATCACGTTGTTCGCGTGGATCGTGGAAAGCACCAGATGTCCAGTCATCGCCGCGTTGACTGCGATGGAGGCGGTTTCACCATCACGGATCTCTCCCACCAGGATCTTGTCCGGGTCTTGACGTACAATCGAGCGGAGACCGGCAGCAAAGCTGAGACCCCGACGGATGTTAACGGGAATCTGGGTGACGCCGGGCAGCTCGTACTCCACCGGGTCTTCGATGGTGATGAACTTCTCTTCTTCACGGTAAACAGCCTGCATTGCGGCATAGAGCGTGGTCGTCTTTCCTGAACCTGTGGGGCCACTAACGAGGATCATTCCGTAGGGCTTCCGGATGTTCTTCATGAAGAGAACTCGTTCCCGATCGTCAAGGCCAAGTGAGTCGATCGAGAGGAGACTGCTCTTGGTGTCGAGGACTCGAAGGACTGCCGCCTCACCGTGGATGGTAGGAAGGATGGAGACCCGGAAATCGATTTCCCTCCCTGAGATACGAGCCCGGAACCTGCCGTCCTGAGGAACCCGAGTCTCGGCGATGTCCAGCTCTGCCAGAACCTTGATCCGGGAGACGAGGTAGCGCAAATGATGAGGACGAATGCGGCTGGCCAAGGGAGCAAGCACACCGTCGATCCGCAGCTTCACGCTAACGGCTGAAGGCCCCCGAGCCTCGAGGTGAATGTCGCTGGCACCTTCCCGGACAGCTCGGTAGAGAAGCCAGTTCACGAGGCGGGCCACTGGATAGGTGTCATCTCGGAGGCTCTGTTCCGAGATGTCCTCCGTATCCGCGATCTCCTCGAGCCCAGCTTCCTCGTCGCCCAGAATGCTCAGGTCAAGGACTGAGTCCTCGCTGGGCCCTCCCATGTTGGGCAGACCCGCCAAGGCTCTCGCCCGGATCACTTCAGGCGGAGCAACCAGGATCTCCAGAGTACGATCCGTGGAGGCCCAGAGACGTTCCAGAAGCTCCGTGTCGGTTGGGTCCGAGACCACGACCACGAGACGGTCCCCTCGTCGGCCGGCGATCCAACCAACGCTTTCCCGCGAGCTGGTGCCGACAATGAGGCCCGTGAGTTCCTGGCTGATGCCTTCCGGGGCCTCGAGTTCCTCTGCGGTCTGGGTGAGGCTGTCGAGATACTGAAGGCCTCGCTGACAGGCAAGAGCGCGAAGCACACCGGGGCGGTCGTGAACCAGTTCGCCTAGCTTCTTACCCGTTTCGGATTGCCGCTGGAGAGCTTCGGTGATCTGGTCTGGGGAGGCCACCCCCAGCTCGATGAGAATCTCACCGAGAGGGGCGCCAAGCCAGTCGTCTTCGTGGGTCATGGGGTTGAGGATCGGGGTTGCTAGCGACAATGCCGGTGAAAC
>JAJFLN010000145.1 GCA_021772705.1 Candidatus Cloacimonadota bacterium
GGCCACGCCAAGCCGAGTCTCGCCGGCATCCTCTTCCCTACCGACGCCCTCTGACCCCCCATTTCCGCTCCGGGAGACGCCCCTCCAGGACCCAGAGCTTCCGCCCTTCGACAGAACCCGCAGTTTGAACTTCCTATTCCCCAGGGTCGCCTCGGGGGTGGAGTCGATGTCACTCGGAAGAAACCGGCGCGAGACCGTGACGACATCGGCGGCCGACGTGAGCCACAGATCGCGAAGGAGCCAGAGCAGCAGCCGTTTCGCCTCGTCGGGCAGCTCCAGGTACAGCAGTCGACCCACCATGCTGCCATACACTTGAAGCTTGCGAGCTGTTTGAAAGAGTTCACTCTCTCCCACGTTCCGAGCGGGGTTCTCCTCGGCCTTCTCCTGCGTCTCCTCATCTTCCCGGACTGGCAGCACGGAAGCGAACGCAACCTCCTGCGGGTCGGTTACCTGCCATTCCTTGCACCAACTGGCCAGCGCAAGGCTGCCGCTCCTGGACATCGTTTCGGTGTAGCTGGTAACGACAGCCTCCTGGGGAAGGCCGAAAAGGAGGGACACGACAGGGAGCAGTCTGCCGATCTGGGAGGCCGCTCGACCCTGCAGCTCTCGCCGGTACCATCGAGTCGTGTCCGGCTCGTTGGCCAGATCGACCAGTCGCACCGCTTCCCGGAGAGCCGCGAGGGTCTTCTCCTGGAGGTAAGGGAGGGGGTTCATCCCGGAGCTGTCATCGAAGATCGACACGCCCGTCACTATACCTTGACCGGAGGCGATCTACCCTACGGAAAGGGGTACATGTCCCTCGAGCCTGCAAGAGGCTTCGCTCCTTGCTGCGCAGCTTCCCAGCCGCGGAACCCAGTAAGGCGGGATGAACAGAGACAGGTAGTGGCCCTCCTGGATAACATGGGGGGCGCAAGGCACACGAGCATGGCCGTCACCCGTCGCTACTTGCCAATGGTACCCGAGAGCGTCCGGCAGGTCAGCCTGAAGGCAGCCGCGAGGCCGGCAAAGACAGTTGGAAAGATAGTTCCGTTGCACCCGAGGAGGGTTACCGAGGAACCGCAGCAGGATTGCCCTGGTTCCAGAGTGACTCGAGATCTGGAAACAAGCCCGCTTCTCAAGCCCCCCAGAAGCCACTCCCAGTAAGGAGAGGCGGCTGGCGGAGTCGAACCGCCGATGATTGATCTGCAATCACACGAACCAGTACTTTCAAGATGACCCCGTTCCCGCCGGATACCGCTTCACTTTCAGCATTCTGACTGGTTTTCCACATGCCAGTCGAACTGCTCGATTCCACCTGTTTCCGCCCCATTTTGCCCCAGGGTGGTGTCCACTTGGTGTCACGCGGCATCAGTAAAGGATCGCCGGTGGAAACATGTGTCTGTCACTGGGTTCTCACACCCACCCAGCCGGGGGGCTTATTACCCGGTCCAGACACCGACGTCCCAGCCAGCGCCTGTCACTTCAGGGTCTTCATCATCAGCTCCCGATCCAGCCCCAGTTCCTCGGGAGGCCCCGTGAAACTGAGCCGATGGACGCTCCTGGATTGGACGATATACCTCCAGGCGCCTCCCTTCTCCTTGGGAGACTTGGCCGACTTGATCACACCGCAGGTACGCTTCCCCTTCCGGTCCTTCTCCGGCAGGATGTAGAGCGGCTTGGCTCTGGCCCACACCCTCTCGAACTCCTTGGCGTAGAGCTCGGCCAGCACTTCGTCCTTCAGCACGAGCAGGTTCTCCGAGTTCCTCTCCTCGGCTCCGTCGGACCAGTTGTAGCTGCCGGTCAGGACCTGAGTGCCGTCGACGACCAGGAACTTGTGGTGCATACCCCCCCCCTTTCCCCCTGTAGCCACCCGCACGTCGACGCCGTACTCCTTCAGGTAGCAGACCGACGAGTTCGTCCCGAAGGCCTGTCTGTTGTCGACGATGACCCTGACTGTTTTGCCCCTGCCGTGGAGGTCGGCTACGGCTTGTGCCAGGAGACCCGCACTCAGGTCGAACACGGCCGCGTCGAAGGTCTTCTTGCAGAGGTTGGCGGCCCTGATAATCCGGTCTCGGGTGCGACCCCGAGGAGAGAAGAACACCTCGACCTCTGTGGCTGGCGGCGGAACCCACCCGGAGGAGACCAGGTGGACGTAGGCGGTGATGCCGGCTGCTCCCCCGAGGAGGAAGATGAGAATTTGCCACTTGAAGCGCTTCAGCATGATGCTCTCTCTTACCATGGGGACGATCTGGGCCCTGCATCGTTGCGGCAAAGATGTTGTTTGCGAAAATGGCGTGGTCACCCAAGAGAAGCTCCAGAGAGATGCGGCCTGACGTGGGTGTTTGGTTCGAGGTCGGGTGGTTCTTCCTGGAACTGCTGCTCGCCTTGGCGGAGTGCCTGGAGATTGTTGAGCGGAACCGTACGTGGTAGAACACGTCGCCGGTGGCACTGCCCCACTGTCGGGTGGCCGCAGGCTAGACCCTCGCCCTCCGGTTTGCGCAATTGACCGGCAAGCGTTGCGGGATCAACACAACCGGCTTCCTCCAAGATGGCGCCCGGTCTTGATGCTGCTACTCCCCACCCGTTTCCTGGTGAATTCGTATTCTGCCCGGCTCGACGATCCAGAGACGGCCAACCGGTGACTCTGTTTGAATGACCTCGACGACCTG
>JAJFLN010000146.1 GCA_021772705.1 Candidatus Cloacimonadota bacterium
CGATCCGTTCGTCCTGAGCCTGTCGAAGGATGAATGGAGCGGGCGGCCATATCGTCTGAACAGACAGTGCTCGACCAGCACATCCACGAGACCTACGGGAATTTCCTGTCGGTCTGCGAAGAGCACAACCGCACGTTGTCCTCCTTCGTGCGGCGAGAGTTCGAGAAGTACCTGGAGTGAGGGGGGTTCCGGCGAGTTCGACGAGGACGTACTCGATGTCTTCCCCGACGGCCAGAGGGTCAACGATGTGCTCCGCGCCCTTGCTGACGTCATCCGGCGAACTCGCGCCAAGCAGGAGACCCAACGCCCCCCGCCAGCTCCCTGTAAGCCTCCGCCATCTGTCGTGCCCGGAATCGCCAGTCGTAGTGATCCTCCGCCACTTTCCGGAGGAGGCGGCCGCAGCTCTTCAGGGCATCGCTGCTCAGGAGAACTGTCACGTTCTCCACCAAGGCCTCGATGCGCTTCTCGGGTTCGACGGGGATCTTCATCCGGTCCACCAGGTCTGAACCGAGCCAGGGTTCCAGTTCGTCCACTCCATCTCGAAAGCCGCTGAAGTAGCTGACCAGGGGCAGGACGGAGTTGGAGAGAGATTCCATCAGCACCAAAGGATAGGCTTCGGGGACGATGGAAGGGAAGAGGGCCAGATCGGCACAGGGAAACAGGTGGCGCAGCAGCTCGTGATCGAGACGGCCGAAGAAGAGAATCCGGCTGAACAGACTCCGTCCACTGCCGAGGATGGTCTGCCGCCTGGCAGGCTCGGCGAGGTAATGCTGAACGTCCTCCCAGGGGCCCTCGAGCTCTCCCCGGTCGAGTTCCATGCCCCGAGAGGCGAGAGCGTCGAGCAGCTCTCCGTCGCCTTCGGCGAGGGCATAAACCAGGGCTTCCAACACCTCCCGATAGGCCCCGGCGCCGACGATGAGGAGATGTGCCTCTGGGTGGTCCTTTAGTATGGCTGGCATCGCCGTGATCAGGCTCTGCAATCCCTTTCCCGCTGTCAGAGCGCCCACGAATATCAGGACAGGAGCATTCCAGCGAATGGCCCCGAGCTTCTCCACCATATCGGCATCAGGGAGAGCCTGGTTGTAGCTGTCCCGATAGTCTCCCGTCGCCTCGACCCCTTCCTCGGCCAGACGTCTCCTCAACTCCGCTGACTGCTCGGGAGACTTGCCGCCTCCAGGCCGGGCCGTAACGAGCCTCTCGACGGAAGCCCATCTGTCCAGCTTCGCTACGGGCTGGAACAGGGAGGTGTCGACGCCAACCCCCACGATGCGAGTCTTGGCCAGGATGGCGTCCCGGTGTTCCGGATAGAGGGTCAGAATCCGGTCCCGAACTTCTCGGTTTCCGATGATCAACCCCTGACACCCCAGGATCGCCTCCAGGGCAAGCTTCAGGAAACGCTCGTCCTCCCGGATCGTGTACTCGATGGAGCTTCCGTGAGGATAGATCAGCAGGGGAACCCGGGCCTCCTTGCAGGGCTTCAGGGCCGCCACGGGCTGGTAAACCAGATGATTCGCGTGCAACACCTCCACCTTGGAATGGGCCAGGACCCGGGCCAGGGCAGCCTCCTCGAGGCCGTGGTATCGCGCCAGCTCGGTGTCGGACATGGAGACGAAGGCCTTCACGTTTCCCTCGCGCTGCTTGTCCGTGAGGTAGACGGCCTGTATCGGCTGGTCCGGGAGGCGATGGACGTGGCAGTTGCCCTCGCCTCGCTCGAACCGGATCTTCACGTTGCCTTCCCCGTCCCAGTCCAGTCCGCGGGAGACGAAGGAAATGGCCTCGGCCTGTTTCTCTCGACAGAACACGTGGACTTCGTGACCCGCCTCGGCGAGGAACCGGGCCAGGTACCGGGTGTACTCGTTGCTCCCGGAGCCCCGCATTTCGTAACCGTGGTACAGACCGATCCGCATGGGTCCATGATAACCCGCCCCCGGTGAATTCCATGCCTACGGTCTGTTGGGCAGCCCTTCTTTCATGGCTCTTCGCCGGCATGCTGATGGCCCAGGCGGTTCCGGTTCCCGAGCCAGCGATGTTCGGTTCCTGCTAGAATGAACATATGAAGACGTTGAAGGCCCGTGTTGAACATGGTCGTATGAAGCTTGATGTGCCAACCAAGCTGCCAGATGGCACAGAGCTGGAGGTGACCGTGGCAGATCCAGGACATGCTCCAGGCCCTTGGTACCTATATCAAGACCGCAGTGGACGTGCAACGGGGCATTCTCGCCGGTAGCGGGGAGCTTCACGCCGACTGCGAAGAGATCCTCCTCGAGGACGGATCGCTTCAGGAGCACATCTGGGGAGCTGACTGGATCCCCGTGACTGCAGAGGTCACGTTCGAGGCCCTGATCAACATTCGGCCAGGCCAAGGTAATCGCTCCATGACGATCGAAGACGCCGCTCTCCAGAGCAGAATTTCCGAGATTGTCTCGAATCTCCTCACTCAGGACATCGCATGACTCCTGCCCTCAAGCGTGAACGATTCTTGCGTCAGCCTCCACCGGCTCGACTTGGAGCTATTGCCGCCAACTTCGCCCGAATCGCATCATTCTCCAAGAACCCAGCACACAGCGAAGCCGTTCAGAGTCTGGTGCAAGAGTCACGGATCTTTATCGAATGGTCGGCGCCTGGTTCACCGACCGCCATTCAGCCTTCGCTCGCCGAGTATCAACGCACTCTCTCAACCTGGCGGCGTTCCTGGGACTCTCACTGGCATGACGACTCATCGCGAGCGGCGATTGCGTCAACGGCTTCGGCATGGTCCAACAACCTATTACAGGAGTCCGGACTCCTCGCCGACGACTGAGATCTCCCGCAGCAACTATGGCTCCCCCAGCAGAAAGCTAACGATGCATGCACCAGACGATAGGCAGCAAGCTGCCGTCTATCCCCGCAGGTGCGGGGGAACCCGTTTCGACGCGCTGCGCGTTTTGTTTTACTGCGGTCTATCCCCGCAGGTGCGGGGGAACCCGTAGCCGATCACTATCGGCTGAAGCTGCTCCCGGTCTATCCCCGCAGGTGCGGGGGAACCGACGCGACCGTCCACCACGGCACAGGGCCGCAGGGTCTATCCCCGCAGGTGCGGGGGAACCGGATACTTCCCGATGAGAGGAGGCGTAACCGGAGGTCTATCCCCGCAGGTGCGGGGGAACCTGCTCAATCGTCACCATCCCGGATGTCCCCCAGGGTCTATCCCCGCAGGTGCGGGGGAACCGTGTGCCGTTCCATCGCCACTTCAGGCCGAGGGGGTCTATCCCCGCAGGTGCGGGGGAACCACTAACGTCGGCTCGGAGTTGGCCTACTACTGCGGTCTATCCCCGCAGGTGCGGGGGAACCGGTAGCGAGCTCGGGGAGGGCGGACAGCCCAAGGGTCTATCCCCGCAGGTGCGGGGGAACCTCGCGTGATCCTGCCCTTGGGTACTCGCTTCGCGGTCTATCCCCGCAGGTGCGGGGGAACCTCGCGTGATCCTGCCCTTGGGTACTCGCTTCGCGGTCTATCCCCGCAGGTGCGGGGGAACCGACAGTCTCATTGTCACCTGACAAGAAGACTGAGGTCTATCCCCGCAGGTGCGGGGGAACCCAGCGTGGAACCAGTTTCATGTTCCAGACACTCGGTCTATCCCCGCAGGTGCGGGGGAACCCCATAGACGCTCTCTATGGTCGTCCCCCGCATCGGTCTATCCCCGCAGGTGCGGGGGAACCGGCCCCCAGACATCCCCTCCGAACCACTGGCTGGGTCTATCCCCGCAGGTGCGGGGGAACCGGGTGGATTGGCAGAAAACCAGTCCCCCAATGAGGTCTATCCCCGCAGGTGCGGGGGAACCGACAGGGAGTCCCTGGGTGAGTTCCGCCAGCACGGTCTATCCCCGCAGGTGCGGGGGAACCTGGAGCGCCTCGAGGAACGGCCGGCTGAAGACCGGTCTATCCCCGCAGGTGCGGGGGAACCCTTCGGAGCTCCACCCGAGCCGGAACAGACGAGGGTCTATCCCCGCAGGTGCGGGGGAACCGGGCGCGGCGCCTTCCTGGCCGGGTGCGCCTGGGGTCTATCCCCGCAGGTGCGGGGGAACCACTCCCCGACCGGTGACTCAGTCCTCGATGAACGGTCTATCCCCGCAGGTGCGGGGGAACCTCACCCTGTCCATCACGAGAGAGGATGATGAAGGGTCTATCCCCGCAGGTGCGGGGGAACCCTGCGCTGCGTTACCAGCGTCCCTTCTGAACACGGTCTATCCCC
>JAJFLN010000147.1 GCA_021772705.1 Candidatus Cloacimonadota bacterium
GTGTGCTGGTCTCGCCGATGAGCAGCGTGACTCCCGAGAAGACCACCCGGCCGGATGCGTCGGGCAGTCCCGTGGCCACAGTCGAGTTGTTGACCACGAGGGTGACGGCAGGCAACCCTGCCACGGAACTCTGGGCGGTCAGGTTCGTCTGCAACCCCTGGGTCGAGGAGCGATCGTCGGTGATCACGCTGCCGTCGGTGAGGCCCACGAAGAAGAGATTCACCCCGGCCGGAATTGCGACGACCGTGACCCGGGACCTGTCGGAGTTGGCAGAGCCGTCGTTCACGGTCACGCCGAGCTCGAACAGCCCGGCCACGTCGGGAGTGAAGCTCTGCGCTGCCCCGGCGGTGGTGCCGTTGTCGGCGAAAGCGGTGGCAGCGGTGAGGCCGCTGGCGGAGGGCCTCGACAGAATTACCCAGCTGTAGGTCAGGGTATCCTCCGTATTCGGGTCGCTGCCGAGGGTCGAGAGGGAAACGGCCACTCCGACGGTGGTCTCGGCCTGTGTCGTCGCCGAGAGGAGCGTCGGCGGCGAGTTCGCGATCGTGACGCGCGTCTGATCGGACCCGGAGCTCTTGCGGCCGTCGCTCACAGTCAGATCGACGAGATAGTCGCCCTTTCGATCGGCCTGGAACCCGGTCCTGCCGGCGGTGGTGGCGTTGTTCGGCGACAGGGACGCCGTCGAGATTCCGCTGCCGGCCGGCACCGTGACGACCCTCCAGCTGTACGTCAGCTCCGAATCGGTCTTGGCCACTGGCAACGCATCGGCGTCGGAAGAGGCCGTTCCGTCGAGGCGAACCCTCCAGCTATCTGCCGAACTCGTGGCTCGTGTCAATGACCGCCGGCCGCGATCACGCCGTAGCGACGGAGCTTGCGTCAGAGCGTGGTGCGACCGATGCCGAGCCCGGCGGCGGCCTCGGGTTGCGCCCCACCGGACAGCTCGAGCACGCGCAGGATGTGCTCCCGCTCGACCTCTTCAAGAGTCCGCAGCTCAGAGACCGGCTCCCGGCGCACTCGGCAGATTCAGGCCGAAAGAAAAGCCCCGCAGGTCATCGAGATCTACCCGGAGGCGACCCGCCTGAGGGGTTCTTGTTGTTATCCCCCCATGGGGGATGTATCTTGTAAGCACAAAGGAGATTGGATGCCCCCAGTCAAGCTCCAGAAAGTTCCACAGCCTTATCTCACTGAAGATGCCCAGAAGAAGCTTGGCAACCGCCTCGCTCGGATCGAGGGTCATGTGCGGTCCTTGCGCACGATGGTCGAGGACCATCGGTGTGCCGACGAGATTTTGCTTCAGGTGGCCGCAGTCCGGGCTGCCTTGAACCAGGTGGCGGCGAACCTGCTGGAGCACGAGCTCAAGGCCTGCGTGGAGAGTTGTATGGAGGGAAGCAAGGACAACCGGCTCGAGAAAGTCTCGCGCGTGCTGGCGTCGCTGCTGAAACAAACGTAACCCTTCCGTTTTTTTTTCGTCCAATAGACTATATCCCCTACCACGGGATGGGGATAGTGTCGAAAGTGGCGAATGGGGCGAACCACCAAGAGTTCGTGTCCAGATGGTCCATAAGGAGGTCCTCCCAGTGTCAGATAGTTGCTGCTCAACATTCCGCGATACCCCACCGGCTACCGGTTGTCCCTCGTGCTCTGGCAAGGGGAAGGCCGTGGAGGCCAGGACACTGAAATCCTTGTTGCAGGAAAGCCTCGTCGGCGCTGTCAACGAGGACGGCAATCGGTTCTGCACCACGAAAGACTGTGATGTCGTCTATTTTCGCCCCGAGGATGGCTCGACCTTCTCGAAAGCCGACGTGAAGGTCCCTGTCTGGCAGAAGGATGAGGAGACATCCCGGCCAGTCTGCTATTGCTTCGGCCACACCGTGGCCTCGGTACACGACGAGATCGGGCAAACGGGCAAGAGCACCGTGTTCGCCGAGATCAAACAGAAGGTGAAGGATGGCCTCTGTGCCTGCGAAGCCGAGAATCCTCAAGGCAGCTGCTGTCTTGGGAACGTGAGCGCCACCGTGAAGGATGGATTCGAACTGTATCCTGCGGAGGCGGTCGCTGGAGAGACGCTGGCAACCAACGAGGAGAGTCCATCGGATTGCTGTGCATCAGCTGGCGCGAAGGCGGTCGCTGGAGCTTCCGATGTCGCCTCGCCGAAGGATAGCTCGAATGGTGCAACGGGGTATCTGGTGGCGGCTTCGGTGATCACTGCCGTAGTTGCCTCCGCTTGCTGTTGGTTGCCACTGGTCCTGGTCGGAGCCGGACTGTCGGCGGCTGGCGCCGGGGCCATTTTCGAGCAGTGGCGCCCGGTGATGCTCGGACTCACAGCCTTGCTTCTCGGAGGAGGGTTCTATCTCACTTACTTTCGCAAGGAAGACTGTGCGCCTGGTTCCGCCTGTGACGTTCCAAACCGGCGGACGCAGCGCATGGGCCGAGCCGGACTCTGGTTGGCGACCTTCCTCGTGGTTTCCGCAGCGACGTTCCCGAGCTACGTGGGTGCCCTCGTGGGAGGACGCGCCGACGCCGCCGACTCGGCCGCGGGTCTCGTGGCGCAAGAGGTTGTTCTGTCGATCGAAGGAATGACCTGTGAAGGCTGTGCTGCCGGCATCCAGAAGCACCTCCGGGTTGTGCCCGGCGTGGTCCAGTCCAGCGTGGACTACGCGAGCCGGAAGGCTCGGGTCGGGATTGCAATGAAGGGTTCCTCGTCGATCAGGCAAGCCCTCGTCAAGACCGTCGAGACGGCCGGATACAGAGTCTCCTCGACTGGGGTCGCCGAGGCGGCCGCGGACGTGGAGTGCTGCGCCGGCAGCTCGAGTGCGCAGCCGGCAACTCGTGGTGAGGGCCAGGTACGCCCGAGCGCTTCCAAATGAAAGAGAGGTTCCGGATGGAGAGCTTGCTCCGAGATCCCTGTTGCGCTGCCGGTCTGGTGGCCGCTGGGATCGCATCGATCTGGTGGATCGGTGTCAATGACCGCTTTAACTGATCCACCATGTTCACTCAATGTGATCCCCCTGCGTGGGCGTGTCTGTGGCTTCCCTCCCCGGGGAGGGAAAAAATTCACCCTACCCCGTCTTTTCGGTTTCCCCGTCACCTCCATTCTTGCTTGAGCGCGTTCTCCGTTCGGCCGGTTTTCCAACAGCGGGTCGACGTGATCCGTTGGCGTTGGCTCCTCGGAAGCTCTCTCCGGTGATTTCCACGATTCGTGCGTGGTGCCGGAGTCTGTCGAGTGCGGCGTTGGCCAGGAGGGGCTCGTTGAACAGGGCGGGCCAGGGCGCTGAGTGACCGCAGCCTTGTAACTAACCCGCTCACTCGGTCGCGGCGTCTCCGGTCGAGAAACTCTTCCGAAGCGGGCGTTACTTCTTCGGGAGCAGTACGTCGGATCTCGCATATGAAAAAGCACCTCTTTTGCGTCGCTCTGACTTCCGTTTCCATACTCTTTCACCCCCCGGCACTGCGCGGACAAGCGCCGCAGGTCGAGTTTCCTGCGGCCAGCCCTCTCGCCACCGTCGAGCAACGGGTGGGCATCACCGATCTCAAGGTGGTCTACTCGCGACCCGGGGTCAAGAACCGGAAGATTTATGGCGGTCTGGTGCCCTTCGGGGAGGTCTGGCGTACTGGTGCCAATGCCGCCACGAAGATCTCCTTCTCTGCTCCCGTCAAGTTGAACGGAGCCGAGGTTCAGGCCGGGGAGTACGCGCTCTACACGATTCCCGGAAATGACGAGTGGACGGTGATCCTCCACAGGAACACCGGCCTCTGGGGGGCGTTCGAGTACGACCCGAAGGACGATGTCGCACGCGTCACGGCAAAGCCCTTGAAGCTTGCGGGGCCAGTCGAAACCTTCTCCATCGGGTTCGACCAGATCCGTGATAACTCGGCCACGATGCTCCTCGACTGGGAGTCCACGCGGGTTCCGGTCCAGGTGGAGGTCGACGTCCTCAAGCCCGTCCTCGAGTCGATCGACCGGGCCATGGCAACGACGGGAGCGAAGCCGGCCCGGCTCTACTCCCAGGCCGCCAGTTTCTACCTCGAGAATGATCAGGATCTGGACAGGGCGCTCGACTGGCTCGCTGCCGGTCTCGGGCAACAGCCGGACAACGCCTACCACCTCATGCATGTGAAGGCAAAGGTCCTGGCGAAGAAAGGGGATAAGGAAGGGGCTGTCGCCGCCGCCAGAGAGTCCGCCGACCTGGCCACCAGGGCCGGTCGAGCCGTTCCCTGGGTGCAGATGAACGAGGCCGTCATCGAAAGCCTGAAGTGAGCGTCGTCTCTCGTCAGGAGTCGGGCTCGGCGGCGGGAAGTCCGCGGCTCGCTGTCCAGGTACTCTCGGCGGCGCTGGTGGCGTTGTTCGCTGCCGTCCCAGGTCTCACCATGCCCGTAAATGCATCCTCCACAGATATCCTGCAGGCGCTGCTCGGCTTTCGCGAGCTGGGCAGCGTGCTCTACATCGCGGCGCATCCCGACGACGAAAACACGCGACTTCTCACCTATTTTGCGCGGGGCCGAGGGCTCCGTACGGCCTATCTTTCGCTGACCCGGGGAGACGGGGGACAGAACCTCATCGGCCCCGAGCTGAGGGAGGCCCTCGGCGTCATTCGTACTCATGAACTCCTGGCCGCCAGGAAGATCGACGGTGCCCGCCAGTACTTCACGCGCGCCGTAGACTTCGGTTACTCCAAGGACTTTCGCGAGACCTTCTCTATCTGGGATCGGCAGGCCGTGCTCACCGACGTCGTGCGCGTCATGCGACTGTTTCGGCCGGATGTGGTCATCGCCCGGTTCCCGGCCGAGCCGAGCGAGACTCACGGCCATCACACAGCGTCAGGGATTCTGGCGCTCGAAGGGTTCCACCTCGCGGGGGACCCCCGGGCCTTCCCGGAGACACTGTCTTCCCTGCCTCCCTGGCAGCCGCGACGGATGTTCCTGAATGTGAGGAGCCTTGCTCCGTCCTCGCGCAGGCCTCCGCCTGACGTGAGAAGGGCCAGGCCCTCGTCGGGGTTGCTGCAGCTCGACATCGGCCGATTCCTGCCGCTCCAGGGAGAATCCACGGGGGAGCTGGCGGCGCGGAGCCGTTCGATGCACAAGAGCCAGGGAATGGGGTCCGCCGGCACACGCGGCGTCACCACAGAGACGTTCGAGTTTCTGGCCGGCGAGCCGGCAGAGACGGACCTGCTCGAGGGCATCGATACGAGCTGGGGCAGATTGCCTGGGGGAGCGCCGATCGGGCAGATGACAGAGTCCGTGATCGCGGCGTTCGACCCCCTGAACGCCGCGGCCAGTGTCCCGGCGTTGCTGGAGCTCCGGACTCGCCTGGATGCGCTGGCCGCTTCCCTCGACGATGGCGACGCGTCCGCGAGCGACCTGCTGGAAGAGAAGCGTCGCGAACTCGATCGAATCCTCCAAGCTTGCCTGGCGCTTCACGTCGAGACCATCATGCCTGCAGCGGAAGTGGTTGCCGGCGAGACCTTGGCTCTACGCCACGAGGTGATCGCACGCTCGTCGGTCCCGGTGCGGTGGCTCGAGACAAGGGTCCCGGGTCGGCTCTCGTCTCCGGAAGGCTCGTTGTTGCTGCCCCCCAACCGGACGGTCAGCCGGGACGTCGAGGCGACCCTGTCTTCCAGTACGCCACTGAGCCACCCGTACTGGCTGCGCGAGAAGGGTACCGTCGGGATGCACGAGGTTGGGGATACAGCGATGGTCGGCCTGCCGGTGAACTCGTCGGTGTTCCCGATCCAGCACGTGTTCGAGGTGGGCGGGCATACCCTGGTCGTCGAGGACGAGCCAGTCGAGGTTATCGTCGATCCCGTTCGCGGCGAACTCCGCCGGACGATCGAGGTCATTCCTCCTGTATCGCTGGCGTTTGACACCGAGCTCGAGCTGTTCGGGCCCGGGACCCGACGCGAGGTAGTTCTGGAAGCGACCGCGGCTCGCACCTCAGTCACGGGCACCCTCGAGCTGAGATGTCCGCCTGGCTGGAGCGTGAGCCCGGCGAGCCACCCTTTCAATCTCGAGGCGCCGGGCGACACCGAGCGCTTCGCGTTCACCGTGGAGGCACCAGCGACCCCGGACACCACCGAGCTCGCCGCCATCGCGCGCGTCGGGGGCGCGGAGCACCGAAGCCGCCGCGTCCAGATCCGGTACGACCACATTCCGACGCTGCTTCTGCAGCCGCCAGCCCGGCTGAAAGTGATTTCACTCGAGCTGGCCATTCGCGGCAAGAACGTGGGTTACCTCCCCGGCGCCGGCGATGCTGTTGCCGAGAGCCTCGAACGCATGGGATACACCGTCACCTTCCTCACCGGAGCGGACCTTGACTCGGCGGGGCTCAAGGGGCTCGACACCGTGGTGATCGGACCGCGCGCATTCAATACTCGATTCGATCTGGCGACGAATCTCTCGGGGCTCTTCGCCTGGGTCGAGGCGGGTGGCACCGCGATCGTGCAGTACAACACGTCTCGCGGTCTGCTGGCGCCGCGTCTGGCACCCTACCCGCTGGAGCTCTCTCGAGACAGGGTAACCGACGAGCGGGCCCCGGTGACGTTGCTGACGCCGGATCACGCGGTGTTCACAACACCCAACGAGATCGGCTCCGAGGATTTCGAAGGCTGGGTCCAGGAGCGCGGTCTCTATTTCGCTGGCACGTGGGACGATCGCTTCACACCCCTGCTCGAGCTGGCCGACGGGGGAGAGCCGCCCCGGCGCGGGAGCCTCCTGGTCGCCCGCCATGGAAAGGGGCACTACGTGTACACCGGTCTCGCCTGGTTCCGACAACTGCCCCAGGGAGTACCGGGCGCTTACCGGATCTTCGCTAACCTGGTTTCTCTCGGCCGATGACATCATCGAGCAGGGCGACTGACGATCCGATGGAAACGGTCGATGACACCGCCACCGGTCTCTCGTGGCTGAGCACCTGGACTCGGGTCTACTTGGCCATCCTGGTCTGGTTCGTGTTCTGCGTGGGGCTTCTCGCGGCCCTGTCGGCGAGGTATCCGTGAATCTGCTCGACTTCATCGTGCTCTTCGGCAGCATGCTGGGCATCGGCATTTACGGAATGTGGCGCACTCGAGGACAGCGGGACCTCTCCGGCTATTTAAGGGGAGACAGGTCGATGGGGTGGACCGCCATCGGCCTCTCCGTGATGGCCACGCAGGCGAGCGCCATCACCTTCATCTCGACCCCCGGCCAGGGATTCGAGAGTGGTCTGGGATTCGTCCAGAACTACTTCGGTCTACCGCTGGCGCTCGTGTTCATCGCCGTGGTGTTCCTGCCGATGTATCGCCGTCTCGACGTCTACACTGCCTATGAATTTCTCGGCCACCGCTTTGACCGGAAGACCCGCCTCCTCGGCGCCGTGCTCTTCCTGCTGCAACGCGGGCTCGCCGCCGGGATCACGATTTACGCCCCTGCGATCATTCTCTCGACGGTGCTCGCCTGGCGGGTGGACATGACCATCGTGGCCTGCGGCCTGCTGGTCATCGCCTACACCGTCTCCGGAGGCAGCGACGCGGTGACCCTTACTCAGAAGTACCAGATGGGAGTGATCTTCGGCGGAATGGTGACGGCGTTCGGAGTGATGGTCTACCAGCTTCCCGCGGAGTTGCCGTTCTCTGATGTGCTGGCCGTGGCCGGCACCCTCGAGAAGCTCGAGGCCGTGAGCTTCTCGCTCGATGTGAATCAGCGCTACACGATCTGGTCTGGCCTTCTGGGAGGTTTCTTTCTATCCCTCTCCTACTTCGGAACCGATCAGTCGCAGGTGCAGCGGTACATCTCATGCTCTTCCCTGCGAGAGAGCCGACTCGGGTTGATGTTCAACGCCGCGCTCAAGATTCCCATGCAGTTCTGCATCCTGTTCCTGGGAGTCGTGCTTTTCGTGTTCTATCAGTTCGAGCAGCCCCCGGTGTTCTTCAACCGGACGGCCTGGGAGTTTCATCGCAAGGGGGCCTCCGGGGAAACGCTGCGGTCGATCGAGCAGCGATTCGGTGAGGTCCATGTTGAGCGGCGGCGGCACATGCGAACGTGGCTGGCCGCCCGGAGAGCCGGAGATACAGCCGCCAGGTTGGAGGCCCGCGATCTCATGCTGGCGGCCCATCAGCGGACTCAGACTGTGCGTGCCCAGGCGAAGGAGGCCTTGTCGGCGACGGATCCGAGAGCCAGGACCAATGACTCGGACTACGTGTTCATCACCTTCATCCTGGACTATCTGCCCCATGGATTGATCGGTCTCCTGGTCGCCGCTTTCATCGCCGCCACGCTCTCGTCCAATGCCGCCGAGCTCAACGCCCTCGGCGCAACCACCACGGTCGACCTCTACAAACATGTGGTGCACCCTGATGCCTCCGATGAGCACTACGTGAAGGCTTCCAGGGGCTTCACGCTGCTTTGGGGCCTGGTGGCCCTGGCGTTCGCGCTCTTCGCGAACACCGCCGAAAACTTGATCCAGGCGATCAACATCGTCGGATCGCTCTTTTACGGCGTGGTGCTCGCGATGTTCCTGGTGGCTTTCTTCTTGAAGCGGATCGAGGGCACGGCGATCTTCTGGGCGGCGCTCGCGGCCCAGACACTGGTCCTTGTTCTTTACTCCGTTTTGTCGATCAGCTACCTCTGGTACAATCTGATCGGCTGCGTCGCCTGCGTGGCGGCCAGCATGATCCTTCAGGCTCTGATGGGGCGGCGAGGGCCGGGACGGTCTTCCGTGATGTCGGCGTGAGCAGCACCCCTATCATCTGTCTGGGCCAGCAACCATGCGGGTTCTTCCCGCGCCGGTTCCTTTTCGCCAAGCTCGTGACAGCCCGGCGGTTGCAGGCCGAACTCGGCGGCGAGATCGTGTTTTTCTACCACGATTCCGACCACGATCCGCGCGAGACCAGGACGACCCTGAGACATCGAAAGAGCGGCGAGCGGCTGCATCTGAACTTCACCTTCGAGAACAAGTTGCAGCGAAAGTTCTCGCCGCTGTACCTCAAGCGCGTCTCGAAGGAGTGGCGCGAGCGGACCTCCCTGCAATTGCCCGCCTTCGTTGAGGCCCGCTGGGTCGACGCCTTTCGCTCCACGACGGCGTCCACGGTGGGGGAGTTTTGCCTGGAGATGTATCGGCGGATGGGCCTGCTCGACGGGATTCGCGTCATGCGGTCCAGCGACCCGGCGTTCCGGCTCGCCGCGTGCGAGGTTCCCGACTTCTTCGTGGATGTGCCCTTCGAGGACGAGACCGTCCGCGCCCGTCTCGTAGGGAATCAGTTCCAGTTGCACCGGGGAGGGGAATCCTACTTCACGTTTCCGCTCACCCCCTTCTCCCGGGCACAGGTGAGTCCGGCCCGGGATACCCGACTCGTCTGGATGCAGTCTGTCGTGCGTTGCACGCATTACGTCGCCGGCGCGGGCGAGCGCATGTACCTGGACGCCGAATCGACGCCCGAGATCACGTTCGTGGACCGGGATACCATTGACGATTCTCACGAGGCCTACACCGATGTCCCCGCGTGATCGCTCTGCTCTTGTGGTAACCGGGGCCCGACCAGACAGGGAACGAGTTCCGTGACCTCCGGCGGGCCACTCTCAATCGGAATCACCTGCTACCCGACGGTAGGTGGGAGCGGAATCTTAGCTTCCACTCTGGGGCTCGAGCTGGCGCACCGCGGGCACGAGGTTCACTTCGTCAGCTACGAGCGCCCATTCCGGTTACCCGGCGACGCGCCGCGAGTCCATTTCCATCCGGTCGCCATCAACGACTACGGACTTTTCAAGTATCCGGACTACACGCTACCTCTGTCGGTGGAGATGGCGAAGGTCGCTCGTGCCCACAGACTGGACGTGCTTCACGTGCACTACGCCGTGCCCCACGCGACGGCGGCGATCCTGGCCCGGTCGATGTTGCCCGCCGAGTTGCAGCCCCGCGTGGTGACCACCCTACATGGCACGGATACCACGCTGCTCGGCCGTGATCCGGGATATGGGCCGGCCATTTCACACGCCCTGCGGAGCTCCGATGCTGTCACCGCCGTCTCGGCGTTCCTCGAGCGGGAAACCCTTCACCTGCTTGACTTCGTGGGTCCCATCGAGATCATCCACAACTTCTCGAAGCCTCGTTCTCCCCTGCGGTCTCCGGATGCCGTGCGTGCCGAGCTCGGAGTGGAAGACGAGCTCCTGATCGTGCACTCCTCGAACCTGCGCCCGCTCAAGCGCATCGATCTTTTGCTCGAGACGGTCGCCCGTATCCGCCCCCGCGACTCCTTCAGGCTCCTCGTGCTCGCCGGGGGCTCCTTCGCCCCCTTCGCTCCGCGCATGAGTCGTCTCGGGCTTTCGGAGCGCGTGATCGTCCGAGAGGACGTCCAGGACGTCGAGGACTATCTACAGGTCGCCGATCTCGCGCTGATCACATCGGAGTCCGAGAGCTTCTGCCTCAGTATCCTCGAATCGATGTGCTTCGCCCGACCCAGCGTGGCCGTCGGCGTGGGCGGAATCCCCGAGCTCCTGCTAGATGGAGTCACAGGACTGCTGACACCCTCGGGCGATCCGGACACGCTGGCCCGGGCGGTGGAGTCGCTCATCCAGGACCCCGCACGCCGGATCGCAATGGGAATTGCCGCAGAGAGTCGAGCTCGTGACCACTTCTCCGCCGAGGTCATCGTCCCGCAGTATGAAACGCTGTACCGGCGCACTTGCGAGGGCCCGCTCCGTCCCCCTGATGGGGAAAGGGGATCCAAAGCCAAGGATTCTTCAAGCGGCCGGCAGCCAGAAGGATAGAGGGGCGGCCCTGAGGGGCGAGGTGAGTGGGCTGAGCGACGGAGGATGGGAAGTCTACCGGGCCGCTCGAGCTACGTGGGCGCCCTCGTGGGAGGAAGTGCTGCTCCGCCGGCATCTGCGACTGCTCCAGTTTCGCGGGGGATCGTCCTGTCCACTGAGGGGATGGCGAGTGAGTGTTGCGCTGCTGGCATCCAGAAGGGACTCGTCGAGGTGCCTGGTGTGGTCCGGGCCGATGTGGATTTCGCAAGCCGTCAAGCCCGTGGCGGGATCTGCGCCGAGGGTGGGGAGTCGATCCGAAAGGAGCTGGTGCGGACTGCAGAAAAGACCGGTTTACCGGACCTGGCGTCACCCTGGACGCTGACTTCGGTCTTTCATCTCCAGCAGGCAGGCCAGGACTTCCAATGTGTTGAGGCGCCGCGTGTAGTCCGGATTGGCGTAGGAGAGAACGATTGTACCGGAGGGATCGATCACGAAGGTACCCGGAACTGGAAGCTCGCAACCGAGAGTTCCGTTCTCCTTGGCCAGATCGACACCGAGTTCCCGGTAGATTTGCTGCATTTCCTGAGAGACGGTGAAGACGAGGCCGTAGCTTCGGCTAACGTGATTGCCTGGATCAGTAAGAATATCAAACTCCATGGTCTCGACTTCGTCACGCGTCATGGACACGTCCCGCCACTGCGGGGACACGGCTATCAGGCTGGCGCCTAGCGCTTGGATCTCGGTCAGACTGGCCTGAAGCGCTGCCAGCTCCTCATTACAGTAGGGACACCAGGAGCCGCGGTAGAAACTGAGCACCACCGGTCCCTTCCGGAGCCGTTCGCCCAGAGCCACACTCACACCTCTGGCGTCGGGGAGAACGAAGTTCGGAGCCCGATCGCCGTTGCCCGGAGCGCTACTTCCAATACCCTGCTGCGCCAAGTGGTCGATGGCAGTTTGCAGCGCGGCGGCCAGATGTGCCGGGATGGATTCGGCGCTCTTCTTCCTCAGTGTCTCGAGGCGGCTGTCCAGGTTGCGTGGGTCCACGGAATGCATTCTACATGACTTCCCCCGCCTCTACTCACAAATCGAAGGACCTGGTTGTCGGTCTCCCGTCGCAGCAGGTTAACGATCTGGGTCGTCGCGATTAGGCACGGGGCACAGGTTCCCGAGGCCCCCTCGTCAGAGTGAGCCCCAGCAGTTGACGCGCGTAACTTGTCCGCCGCTGGATCTACACTGCATCACCTACCTCTGTCAGTCAAGCCCTTCCGGCAACCGGATTCCAGAACGGTCGGTGAGTCACCCTGCGCCTGAAGAATTTATCCTGTCGCTGGGGGTCCGGTGAGTGCATTCGCCAGCAGACACACCACGACACTTTCCGCTATCGGCGTACGACCTCCTCTGGCGTTCGGATTTCACAACCCGTCCAACGCGACTCGTTCTAGCTTCACAGTGTCGAGTTCGACTCCGAACCCATCCCCGCCCGTGACGGTGACTTCCAATGTGTGACTGCCGACGCCGAGCGCCACGATCCCGACGTCGCTCGCTGTAGCAAAGACATTCCAACCGGATCCGCCGTCACCGGTATCCACTGCGGTAGCGCTCCCGATGTCGAAGCCATCGACCTGGACTTGCAACGCCTCCGTCGGACTCGAGTTGGCGTTGTCGTTGCTGTAGCGTAGGAGTATCCGGTACGTAGCCGCCACGGGGAGCAGGAATGTGTACCTTTGCTGCTCTCCGGCCTGGAGCCGGACAGTCGCCTGACTGCTTGCCTGCGAGCGTTGCATCGTTTGCCCGTCCCCGAAACCCGCCTCACCCTCGAAGGCCAGCGTCGCTGGCGCGCCGAGCGCATCCTGCAGGCGGTCAATCGCTCGTTGGTAGTTGGGGTTCTTCTGCATCATTCGCCAGATGAGACCAGTACGGGCATTCTCGATGTGGAGCAGCATGGGGCCCACATCGATGGCGAAGAGGGCCCGATTTACCCAGCGCCCTCGCGATCGGAGTATCCGGTTCTCGGTTCCTGGTTCGACGTCAAGTGGTCGCTGGGCGATATCCTCGTTGAATGCGTCGGCAAGGCCGAATCGTGGGTGCCAGTGGCCACGATCCCAGGCCGCACGTATCGCCTGAATTGCGCGCCGTCGATGCTCTTCACTCAAGCTGATGGCGCTGACCATGCCGTAGTACGTGACGGTACCATCTTCCTCCGGGATATCTGCCGCCGCGACCGGCGCTGCGCCGTAGGCGCGATACTGGTCGCTGGGTCCTTCGGCCGCAGAGAGCCCCCATGCTTCGGTCCCATAGGTAGCCAGATTGCATGGATTTCTCGTCGTGTAAGCGATAGTCCGCTCTACTGCGGCCTGCGAGTTCGCTCTCAGGTCGAGCGCCGGTTCGTCCTGGCACCGAATGTTGCGTAGATCGAATGCACCCGTGTCAACGAAGGCGTTCAAGAAAAGATAGGTGAATAGGGCACCGGGGAACGTCCTCACGAATCCATCGGGATCTCGCTGCCGGATGAGCCGGCACCAGAGGTCTGGCGGGACCGGGTGCGTCTGGGACCCGATCGCAAGCAACAAGATGATCAGTGCTTCGTCGGTGTAGAAATCGAGGGTGCCCGGTTCCCCGGTGGGCTTTGAGGAGTAGAAGCCCTGTCCCTCCGCATCTGGGACCTGAAAGTTCGTTGTTACGCCCATGGGTTCGGTCGGCTTCCAGGCGAGGTAGAACTGGCCGGTCGCGGAGTTCAGCATGAACGGCCATTCTACGCGGTCGTAGATGCGCTGGGCTCGTGTCTGAATCTCCTCCTCCACGGTCCCAGATTGGTCGAAGTAGCTCTGTGCCAGCCAGACTCCCATCAGTGCGAGACCGGTGTCGATGCTCGCCAGTTCCACAGTGCGGAGATCCTCGCGCAACGCCGGTGTGCTCGGAAGGTCGAAGTTGATCTTCCGGCGACCGTCGGGCCCGAGGAAGTGATAGAGCCAACCTCGATACCCAAGTTTGCCGATCCGTTCTGGGCCGAAGGCTTCCGGATCATCGAGCACTTGCAGCACATCGAGGACGCGTTTCGCCGCCGCCTTTCGCGAAAGGTAGCCTCGCTCAGCGGCAATGACCTGAGCCCCGACCAGGAATCCGATGCCGCCCACGGTGAGGAGATCGCCGCAGTTGCTTCGATCTTGAGGCAATCCCCGAGACGCGGGTTTGCGCGACGTCCAGTCGACAAAGTACTGGACGCACCGACGTGTCACGAGTTCGAGGAGCGCGTCGTCGGCAACGGGCTCGGCGTCGGCCCGATCCATGAGGAGTGCTATCTTGTGGATGGTAAGAGTACCCGTTGTGGTGTTCTCGCGATCGGTTCCTCGACCGTGTTCGACCAGTAGAGAGAACACTTTAGCCTGGGTGGGAGAGAATCCACTCGGTTCATCGATGAACTCTTCTGGAGTACGATAGTTCCAAGTAATCGTTGTCGCCGTTTCGCTCGCGGGCAGCGAAAACCGCTTGAACCGTTCGACGCCCAGTGTGTCCTTGAGTTCCAGTCTCAGAGTGAGCGGTCCCTGGCTGAGGTTGCCCACGTTCGCCAGTATGGCGATGATGGCACGCGGGCCTCCCGGCTCTTGAAGAGGCGCATCGATGTCATCGAGGTTCAGGGTGTGCTCCGGGAACTCGGTCGTCAGAACCGTGTGGCCGTCGAGTGAGGTCTTGGTGTCTGTCAATCCCATGAGGGAAAAGAAGCGGCCGGTGGATGCTGTGCCCGTCGTGTCAGCCCCGAAGTCCCAACTCAATGCTATGTGACATCGGGCTGCATCTATGCACCGGAGGGTTCCCGTGGCGAACGCCGCGTCTGACACAGAGTTCAGGTCCCCCCCGTTGCCGGAGAAGTCATTGAAGCCGAAGTCGTTCTGGGTGACCACATCCGAGAAATCCTCGAGGACGAGTTCGTTGCTAGACTGTCGAAGGGGCCGAGGGAGACGCAGACACGGGACGATGTCGACGGGCAGTGAAACGGATTGAACAGTCCTCGCACTCAGGAGAAATCCCTCTCCTGTCCGTACGGGCGCGCTCACGGTCGATGCACCTGGGACCTCTACCAGGAATCGCGAGCCCTGGCCGCACCCGCCGATCTGCCGATAAAGCGCGAAGGCATCGGTCATCCTCAAGAGGTCCGCGCCCGTGATTGCGCACGTTGGGTAGCCGGGTAAGGCCAGCAGGTTTAGCCCCCGGCGCAGCGAACGTTCGCGCTGCGAGAACGGCCAAGGTCCCGCTTTCGCCGAGAGCACCAGACTTTGCGGTGCCGATAGCAGATACGCCTGGTTTCCCGCCAGCGGGAAAGGGGGCACTCCGAGATCTGGCAGGTAAACGCGAAATTGACCCGTTTCGGAGAGAGCGACGACGAAATGCGCTCCCGTCGCTCGCGCCAGCCAGGCTGCGTCGATCGCGTCGGTCACAGCTGGGCGCAGAGGCACGCCCAGCAAGTTGATACCACGGGACAGTACGATTGCGATCGACGTAGGGGTTGACGCAGTGGCTGCCGGCATCGACAAACGCGAGGAAGGCGCTTGAGCCTGCAGTCCTGCCACCGTCACCGCAAGCCACGCAACTCCGAGTAGGAGCAACTGCTGGCAGCGCCGAGTGCGTGCCTTCAGCTGGCTCGTCCGCACCGCACACTCCAGCTTCGAAAAATCTTCCTTCTTGCTAGGCTTGGAACCAACTGCCGCCCTGTTGGTAGCGAAGGTTTCCATGGCTGCCAAGCCGCGCATCGAATCACCGGGAGCACCCAGGTACATCGGCGCAGCACGACTCGCGGCAAGCCCACGATCCTTTGTTTGATTTCCTCCCCAACTTCCCCGGGGTTGAGCCTCCCCCTCCAGAGTCGGTCTGACCGCCATCCAGGGCCGACAGGCACCGCAGGGCCTGTTTCAGCGTTTCCCCCCTCCGCTGAGAGTTGCCGCCGGACCCAACCAGTCGGCACCACAGCCATCCAGCTAGTCTGGGCGGTCCTCCCGCTGGCCTGAAACTGGTAGGGATGCAAGTTCGCGCCGTCCGGTTCGTCTAATCGGTCAGATGGCCTTCACGTCGTTGTGGTGATTTCATAGGGTCCCCCCGCATCCTGGCCGACCGAACTTGGACGACCTTCACATATCCAGCACCCTGTTTGTAATCCTACCATATCCATAGGGAGGACTGCCCCGTGCCGAAAGAGCTGACACATGAGCTCCGCAGCAATGCCACAGTCTTGTAGCAGTCAACGTTAGCGCCATCGCAGCTATCGGTGACCGCCTGGTCCTCGGATCTGACGAGGACTGGCAGATTCATGTTTTCAAGCCAAAGAAGAAGCTCAAGAGCTACGTGTATGACAAATCATTGCCTCTCGAAGCCGTGGAGACCGAGATCGACATTGAGTGTCTTTCGGCCTCAGGGAACCAGTTGTTCGTGATGGGCTCGCACTCTAGAAAGCGCAAGAAGGCAAAAGACGAAAACAACGCTAAGAAGAACCGCAAGCGTCTGGAGAAGCGGCCACAGACAGCGGCGCGGGACAAGTGGTACTCGCTGGTGCTTCAGGCAGGAGCGGGCGTCTCATTCGGCGGTGTAACATCGGGAAGTCTGTCGTCGACGCTCAATGATGACGCGATCCTCTCTCACTTCCGCGCCATCCCCTCGAAGGAGAACGGCGTTGACATCGAAGGTACCGCCTTAACCAAGAACGCCCTGTACGTAGGATTCAGAAGCCCGGTCCTCCGTGGGAACTTGACGCCTGTTCTAGTCTTTCCCCTAGACATCAACGCCGATCACATTGAGGCTCTTACGAATGAGCCAGAGCGTCGGTTCGTAGCCTTGGGTGGGCTCGGTATCCGCGACCTCTGCGCTGTCTCCGATGGCCTGCTGCTTCTCGCTGGTCCTCCCCATGACGCGCCTGGCGCCTACCTCCTTTTCCACTGGGATGGGCGAGACCAAGTGCCTGGAAAACGAGGCGATGCTGAAGAGCCACGTGGCGTTCTCACGACCATTGGGACAATCCCCATATCTCACGCCGGTCACAAGGCGGAGGGGCTCGTATGTATAGAAGAGTCCCCATCAGAGTACAAGGTCATAGTGGCCTACGACGGAGCACACCTAGGCGGCCTGAAACTGTTCAAGGTGACCCGCGACAAGTGAAACCGAGAACGACTGGGCGCCCCGCCTGCACGCGTTCATGGGGGCCAGAACTTGGTATAATGCGGCTTCTCGCGATCGATCTCTTCCCGCGCCAGGTGACAGGGGTCTGAGAACCCGCATCACTACGTTGCGGCCATGATCCCCTGCTGTCCGATGTCCGAATGCGATAGATCGCTCTATGAAGGCCGATAGTTGGCCATGACGAGGCCCCCCTGAACGCGTACCTCCGCCTTGCCCTCCCCCAACGTTCAAACGTCCTGTTGCACTGGCGAGTTGCCTCTACTTGACGGAGCTACCAGGACGCTGCGTCCGTGCTCGCCCGAGTCACGCTCCCGCAGCCTCCAGGCTATCAAGCGACGTTCTCCTGAAGCCACGTCTGGATCGCCTCCGGTGTGAAAGCGCCGAACAGAACGTTGGGGCAGCTTGTGGAACCGGTGTAGCCGGGAGTGAAGTTGTGGCCGGTGATCCGATTCAGAGAGATCTCGTACTCGGCCACGAGCCATCGGATCAGGGCCGCGCTGGCTTCCTCTTGGGCCACGGTTAGCTGATCGCCGGCGACGGCAACATGCTCGATTCCGATAGAGTCGGAGTTGGAGCCGGCGCAGTGGTGGGCGCGGTGGGAATCGTGGACCATCTGGTAGATGTCGCCATTCTTATCGACAATGTAGTGGGCGGACACAGTCTTGCTGTTGTTCAAGAAGTGATTGATCGTGCTCGACGCCGTTGAAGCCGTCGTGTAGTGGAGCACGATCTTCCGGATCGGCGAACCGTTGCGGCTGAAGCTGTACGGGCTCTGGATGAACTCCTTGACGTGTGGTTTCAGGTGGATGTTTCCTGTTCCGTCGGGAACCACGACGATGTTGGCAGGAGACGCTTCGGCGTCGAGAAGCTTCGTCGCCTCCTTGAGGAGATCCTTCACCTTGTCCACGTAATCGTCGGACGGGCAGTAGATGGGACCGACGAAGTCGATGAAGTCTTCCCCCGAGGACGTATGCTCGCGCCATCCGTCGTAGGGGGAGCGGCCGATGAAGCGCCAGTATCCGTGGATGTACTTGTCAAGAGACTCGAACGTGCAGTAGTCTGCGCCGCCGTCGTGGGCCTCGTAGTAGATCTTGGACGCATGGGGAGACATCTCACTGCGCCATTTGAGCCCTCCGAAGTTTAGAAACTCCTTGGCAAGTTCTGACTTGCCTCGACCGGACTCCAGCATCCACTGGGCCAACGTGATGGGCTTGAGGTGGGGGAACTCGATATCGGCCAAGGCGTATCGAGCAACGAGCTTCTTGAAGATCGGCGAGAGAGTTGCCATTACGTGTATCCTTTCGAGGGTAGCCAATGAGTGGTACAGGTCTTGGACGTCAGAAGGCGATCCCAGTCCCGATGAACGTCCGGTTTACACGGCTGCCAAAGTCGGGGGGCAGATAGCCAGTCTCGTGGCGGAGAAATATGCGGGAGCCTTCCTCAAAGTTCCAGAACAATTCGGAGTCGACGAAGCTGCGGAACCGCCAGTCCTGACTGCCTGCGTCGTCATCGTACGTGTCGAGCCATCCCCTGCCACGAACGAAGAACCTTAGGCCTCGAGTGAGATCTCGGTTGATGGGACCGAGTTCGGGTGCCCATTCGACGAAAGCACCGGTGCGCGCGACGAGATTGCCCCGGTCGGGACTTCGGGTGGTCAAATTGGTGAACTCGGCGTTTCCTTCCCGCCAGCCCAGCTCGAACTCCGCACCGTAGGACGCCCGGTTGTTGGCGAAGAAACTGAAGAGTGGCTGGTAGTATCCGACCGCTTCGAATCCTCTGAGAGAACCGGTTACCCGGGCACGGATACCGTAGCTCTGAATACCGCCGCCGGTGCGGTAGGTGAGCTGGCTTAGAGAGAGAGTCACGAAGTCGGGGATCTCAGCCGAGGCATCGTCGAAAGCCCCTGGAACACCTTCTACGTCCTCCGGACGCCCCAAAGGAATCGAGCCGGCAATCGAGAGGACCGGAGAGTTGACACGACGTGCCGCAGAGCCTGAGCTACCAGGGTTCGTGTCTTCGGAATCGCTCAAGATCCACAACCCGGAGAAGTTCACCATGCTAGTTCCATTCGAGTCTCCGATGTCGAGGCGAAAAGGATGGGCCGGATCCGTACTGGATTGGTCTGGGGGAAACTGGAACCGTACTCCCTGTTGTCCTTCGACATCGGTTTCCATCAGCTCGATCGTCATACCAGGGGGCGGCTTGATCAAGAGCTCACCGGTCGAAGGAACTCTGGGCGTACCGTAGAGTCGCACGGTCCAGCCAACCTCCTTCCATCGGACATCACTCACGCGTGAGAGTTGAAACGGAGTGGCGTTGGCCGTATGGCGGCGACCGAGTCCATCTCAGTCCAACCATCGCGGAACTCGTAGGTTTCGGGAGATTCAAAATGCTCCTTGAATGCGGCTTCGTTGTTTGCCAGTTCGCCGACGACCCTCAGCTTCAGACGTATGTACCACGAGCTGCCTTGATCGTTGGCCTCGGCCTGGGCACTCGAAGTCTTGACTGGTCTTGCATGGCCGTTTATCCGAACCTTCATTTCCGCAGCCAGTCCATAGGTGGTTGAAATCAGGAGTAGTCCGGCCAAAATACCGAACCAGACCCCTCCTCGATTACTCATCGATGACATTCGTCTACCCTCCTCGATCAGGTCGTCAACTCGTCGTAGACATCCATGAAGTATGAATCAGCGCGCTGACCATTCTTGATTGTTTGGTGCGAAAGCAGTTCCTTACCTTGTACATAGATCCCACCGGGGTGGTTGGCGAAGTGAGCCCAGGTGAAACTGTGGACCAGACGAACTAGATGCCCCCACTTGGATGCGTCTGCGAGGGAGCGGAGCTTCGTGTCGAATCCGATCGCCGCGGAAGCGAAGACATGAGGCTGTGCCATCGGGCTTGTCGAAACGATTGCGCCTCCTCGGACGGCGAGGGAAGCCGAGTAGAGAACCTGTTGGATCCCGAGCCAGACGCTGTAACCCTCTTCCGATAACCCCAGGCGGTCTCGCTCCGACTGTGCTGGGAGGAGTTCCCGTTTTCCCGCCGCTACTTCGAACAGCGCATGAGCCAGGCTCTTGGCTTGGGCATCGGAGATACCCATCACGGCGCGTTTCAGGACCGCAGTCAATTGGTCCCGCGCCTCCTGCTGCAAGTTCTTCGCTAGACTACCGAGGAAGTCGAGATCTTCCCCTATACCGAGCACGCCGAGGAACCCTGCCGTCGCCTTCTTCAGGTCACCATCAGCGAGTCCTTGCAGTGCTTCGACGAGTCGCGGGTCCACCCCGTCGAGCTCTCGGATTGCCAGCAACAACCGGTCCCGGACGACGGCGGCGGAGGGGAACTGGAGTGAGACTCGTCCCGTTCCCGCCAGATGGGAGACGAACAACTGCACCAGTGCCTGCTTGGCGTCTGAGCGGTTCGAGGCAAGCAGGCCGTCCGCAGCGTCGGCCAGACTGGCCTCCCCATGTTTCTTCAACCAGTCGACCAGAGTGTCTCGAACGGCGGAAGCGGTCAGCGCCTTCCGGCTCTCGACCTCCCGCAGGAACTCCTCGATCTTCGAACTGGTGTGGTTTCCCAGGACCCAAGCGACTGCGAGATCCTTCAGGTTTCCCAGATCGAGTCCGTTCTGAAGATCGGCGGCCAAGGCCGTGATCCGGTCCACCTTGTTACCGAAGCGACCGTGAAGCCAGTCAGCGATGACTTTTCCCAGCGTGGCGTCAGAGATTGCACCGGACGTGATGATGCCAGACACGACTTCGGCGATCTCGCCCAGTTCACCCGACTGCCACCGTGATAGCACAGCATCCAATCGCTTGGCTACGACGCTCCCTGGCGTCGGTGTCGTGACTCCTTCGAGGGCCCCGAGCAACTTCAGTAGTTTGCTACTCACCTGTACCTCCCTGCTCACTGACGTGGTGGGAATCTGCAAGACCACTGCAGACGCCACGTTCTCGTTGACGCTCCGGCGTTTAACGCATGGCGGAAACTCACCGCCGTAGGGGACTCACGACCCGACACATTGTTCGGGCGCGGCGCCGTACTATCCCTCAGCTAGACCCACCACTCGGGCGGTTCCGCGGTCATCCTTGGAGGATGCGAAGCTTCAGCAGGCATTGCTCGAGGGGGGATCGACGGCTCATCCCGTCCGGCTAACGTCGCCTCTGCCTCCACGATGTCGAGTGCCTCGTTACCCGGATCGCTCGCAAGCCGGTTCCGGAAGCGCATCAGATTGAAGTTCCATCCGGGACAGGACTTGCCGGCGCCTCGAGAGAGGAGTTCGGCCGGGCTCAGGCTGTCGATCTGATCGAGTGTGAGTCCTCGGTTCAGCAGATAAGTCTCCCGATGGCCGATGACATGGGAGGCGGGAATGTCATGCTCTCCCATCAGCCGTCGTACGAGGTCGCCGAGAGTCGACATCTGTTCGTGCGGAGGTACCCGCTGATCGAGATTTCCGACCAGACAGAGCCCTAGGCTTCGAGTGTTAAAGCCCTTGGCATGAGCGCCGTTCGTGCCGGGATGCCGACCGAGGGCCAGTGAGCCGTCCACTCCGATGACGAAGTGATAGCCGATGGCGTCCCAACCCTTCTCTTGGGTGTGGTAGCGGTCAAAAGCGCGAGCCGCGTCGGCCGCCTTCACCGGACCGTCCGTCCAGGAATGATGAAGTACCAGCCAGCGAGGCTGGTTGTTGTTACGTTTTTCCCCGAAGTACTTCGCCTGTGGCATTGCCAATCGCCCTCCCTCCCGCAGCGAGCTACGCGCGGGCTTATGCTCGGCGAAAGAAGAGGATAGGTCATCTCTCGAAGAGCGAACAGGAAGATACCAGGGCATGCGTTGTGATTGCAAGCACTGTTTCGCAATGCTCACGCAGGAAACGCGACGGTGCCCGGCGCCAACCACAGTGGTCCCCACCAATGTCGTTGACGCCGGGCAGTCCCGCCTTCCGCTCGCCGAGAGGGGCTTCGCCCGACCTCCTTGCTGCAGCCGCTCCCGGATCGTTTCGCTTCCTGAGGGTCGCTCCAGACCCCCGGCCCCACCCCACACCCGAGCTTGCCGCTCAGATCGAGCCCGCAGGGACCGGCGAGGACGAGCAGGGATCCAGGTGTGAGGCCCGGCGGAAGTGCCGAGGCTGAACGCCATCTTGCGAAGGCGACCGAACAGGGAGCCTTCACGTGCAAGATGGCTGGAGGATCCCCTGGTGAGGTCTGGAGCAAGGCTCCAGCTTCAATCGAATCAAGACTCCTGTGAATCGCCCCTACAGGCACTTCCGGGGGTCGATGTTGTAGGCCTCCATCTTTCGATAGAGGGAGGCCCTGGGGATCTCGAGATCCGAGGCGGCGGCGGTCACGTTGCCGCCGCTCCGTCGCAGGGCGGCGAGGATCTGGTCCCGTTCGCCCTTCTCCTGCTCGGTCTGCAGACGGCCGAGGTCGATGCCATGGGCCTCGAGCTTTCGGTAGAGGCTCTTTCTGGCCAGGCCCATCTCCTCGGCCGCGGCGGTCACGTTCAGGTCGTTGCGGGTCAGGGCCTGCTGGATGAAGAACTTCTCGAAGGCGTCCCGGGCCGGGCCCGGACGGCGCTCGCCCACGGGAAATCCAGGGCCGTCCTGTTCTCCTGAACGTCGCCGGGCCGGAGAGGGGCGGAACCCGGCCAGTTCTGCCGGCAGGCTGGCGGCGGTGATCTCCCGGGAACGTTCCAGAACGAAGGCTCTCTCGATGACGTTTCGGAGCTCCCGGATGTTCCCGGGCCAGCTGTAATTGACCAGCGCCTGCAGGGCATCGGGGGCCAGACCGGCGATGCCGCGATGGCGGCGGGAGTCGAAGTGGGCGATGAAGTGCTGCGCCAGGGCCGGGATGTCCTCCCGGCGATCCCGCAGGGGCGACAGGTGCAGGCCGAAGACGTTGATTCGATAGTAGAGATCCTCCCTGAATGGGAATAGGAAGTTCAAACTGCGGGTTCTGTCGAAGGGCGGAAGCTCTGGGTCCTGGAGGGGCGTCTCCCGGAGCGGAAATGGGGGGTCAGAGGGCGTCGGTAGGGAAGAGGATGCCGGCGAGACTCGGCTTGGCGTGGCC
>JAJFLN010000148.1 GCA_021772705.1 Candidatus Cloacimonadota bacterium
GTGGCGTGTAGACTGCCCGTTCTCGGCTCAACGAGGGCGAGCTCGTCGGATAACAATCGCCATCCGGCTGCGACCAATTCGGCGCACAGAGTGCTCTTGCCCGATCCTGGAACACCACTGAGAATAAGCGCCTGCCCCGCTCGGGAAATGGTGCCCGCATGAATGAGCAGGTAGTTGTGGGCGAAGGTATATATCCACCAGTTCAGCGCCCATTCAATATTCGGTATCGCCGCGCTAAATGGAAATGGGGCAAACAACCGCCTACCATCGACAAAGACCTCCGCCATTCGGGATCGCGGTAGCGAGAAACGGCGGGCCCGAACAACCAGGTGAAAATCGACCTGGGACTCCTTACCCAATGGAAAGTCGCCATAGAACAGCCGCAGAGCATCGGCGAGTTCAGGTAAATGACAGGTTATTCGGAAGGTGAAGGGACCGGTCTCGATGATGACACCGCCGTCCGCCAGTTGTCGGCGGAAGTCGTTAAGATCGAGTTCGGACAGGCTCACGCGGGATCGGCGTCTAACAATCCAAGGCGCTCGAACTGGCTGCTGATGTCCCGCAAACGGTCAGTCATAACTGACGGGGGGATGGCGAGTTCGGCGGCGAGAGCCTTGGCCAGGTCCGATAGTTGCCACGGCTGCTCCTCGAAAGCGGAGAGGACCCGGTTCGACAGGGCATCGAGCAGATGGGTTTGTCCAGAGGCGTGGTTGAAGACAACGACTTCCTCGTTCCAGTCCGACCTTTCGAACCCGGCGGCGTCGGGCAACCGCCAGACCTCGCCGCCTGCCGGACCATCGCTTGAATCCGCATGTGTGCGGTGCCCGGTATCGGAGGCTGGCGGAGTCCGTTCTCGCATCGGCGCTCAGAAGAAGCTCTCCGGAATGATCAGCACATCGCCCGGCTGCATCAACACGTTGGCGGTGATGTCGCCGTCCCTGACGAGATCGTCGAGGCGCACGCGGTATTGTTTGCGCTCACCGTTTTCCTGGCGGACCAGCACGGTGCGGTTACCGGCCGCGAACTCGTCGAGACCGCCGACTTCGATCATGACGTCCAAGGCACTCATGTTGGCGCGGTGGAGGATGGCGCGTGGTTCCAGTGTGGCCCCGACAACCCTTATTTGCTGGCCAAACGTGCCGACGAACTCGGTCACCACAACGGTCACGAGCGGGTCCTGAACAAATGACGCCAGCCGGCTCTCAATGTCTCTAGCGACCTCCGTTGGCGTCTTTTCTGCCACCGGCACATCACCGATTAGCGACACTGTGATCTTGCCGTCAGGCCGCACAGGCGTGGCCCCGGACAGACCAAGGTTGTCGAACACCTTGATGTCGAGGGTGTCACCAGGTGCGATGAGGTAGTCGGGCTGTCCCTGTTCAGCCGCCAGGGACGCCGGCGGCAGCTCCGGACCACCGCCAGTGCAGGCGCCAAGGGCAAGTAAGAGCCCGGTTAGCTGAATGCACTTGGACAGTTGCCAGTGCGTCGACCTGTTAGGCATATTTCGTCTCCGCATTGTATCCTATAAACTAGGCGAAAATACACGTCTCGCCTACAGCATTCGGGGTTGTTTCGCAGGCAGGCCGCGCCGTGGCGGCCTTCGTATGTGTATTCGAAGAGACAAAATACCTCAGAAGAGGTAGGCGAGCTGCACGCCGCCACATGACCGATCGATTGGGTTGACGGGTAAATTGCTTTGAGAACGCCGACAGACAGAAACAAGGCACCCGCCGGGGCTAGCCGACGGTGAGGGATCTGCTGTTAACGGCGGCGGTCCTGGGCTCAATTCCGTTCATCTTCTATCGGCCGCACATCGGCGTGTTGGTTTGGGTCTGGCTGTCCTTCATGACTCCGTTCAACTATGCCTGGACGTTCGCGGTCGACTTCCGGTTCGCTTTTATCATCGCCGCGGTAACCATGGTTGCCTGGATCATATCGGACGAGCCGAAGCGCGTCGTGCTGACGACGCCGAGCGTATTCCTACTAGCGTTTTGGGCGTTCACCGGGGTGACCACTGCATTTGCCCTGTTCCCCGATTTGGCGAAGTCCCAATGGATCGAGCTTACAAAAATCATCGCCATCGACCTCGTTGTCACGACGGCCCTGTTTAGCAGCCGGCGACGGATCGACGCGTTGGTTTGGACGATCATTCTCTCAATTGGTTTCTTCGGGGTCAAAGGAGGCATCGGGACGTTAGCGTCCGGTGGTTTGATCCGAGTTGGCGCAGTGGACGGTTCTTATTTTGCTGACAATAACTTCCTAGGCGCCGCGTTGGTGATGATCCTACCGCTGATGCGCTACCTGCAGCTCAATTCGCGCGAACGGCTCGTCCGTTGGTCGTTGGGTATAGCAATGGCATTGACGGTCATCGGCATCCTCGGAACTCAGTCGCGCGGCGCGTTCATTGGCCTGATCGTGGTCTCGGTGTTGCTACTGGCGCGTTCGCGTAGAAGGGTTCTGTTCTCAGGCGCCTTAATCACGATGCTCGCGCTAGGCATCAATTTCATGCCCGACTCCTGGACGGCGCGAATGCAGACAATCACCGCAGGTGAGGTGGATGTGTCGGTTCAGGGTCGCCTTGACGCATGGCGCTTCGGCTATGAATTAGCACTAGAGCGACCGTTGACAGGCGGTGGATTCGAGGCATACAGAAGCAATCGCGACGAGACGAGCAGCGTCGGTTATCGTTTTGCTCACAGTGTCTATTTCCAGGTGCTTGGCGAGCACGGGTTCGTGGGTTTGTTCATATATTTGGTGGTTGCACTGTCGGGCCTGTTGTTCAGCGTCTCGGCGTTGCGAAGAACGTCGGGTAACCCCGAGCTGATTTGGGCTCGCGACTTGTTTCGCATGGTTCAGATCTCGCTCGCAGCGTTCCTCGTGACCGGCGCGTTTCTAAGCATGGCGTATTTCGAGCTGTTCGTGTTCCTGGCAGCCATAACGATAGCCGCTGATAGAGTACTTCGTGTCGACGTCTCCGCGGCGGCGCAGGGCCATCGCGGCACAGCGCCGGATGCGTTGGCGGCGGGTTCGAATAGTCTGAGTTAATCCTCGCCCATACGGGACGATCGCATTGCGGGTGCCGACACTCATCCCCAACTTCGCCCCAACGACACGATCGCCGCACATCTGCTTACGGCATTGGCGCGTTAATCGGATCGGAAAGGTCGATAGGGATCCGTGTTACCCGTTACCGAAGCGGCGTAGAGCCGAGGAGCAGGTATTGCTTACTTTGTCGCTACCACACACACACCGATCAGTGCACTGATGGGACGCGAGCGTGCGAGTGATTTGCAGATACGGACTGGTAGAAATTCGATCGCCTTCTCGACACTGATCACGAGCCAAGCAGGAATCGTAAGTTGAAGGCCTTTCACACGTATGATTGCCCGGACGCCGGAGAATCCGGACGCGACTAAATGATTGGCTAGATCGGCGGTCGAATATTCTTTGAGATGGAGGCCAGTCGGGATTTCGTCGAAGTACCGCGAGATGTCGTGCGGACCTGAAAGGCGGTTTGGCGTTTGGCAGATGTACACTCCGCCAGGTTTTAGAGCCTTGACGACGTTTGCTGTCTGCTCCAGCGCATCGTCCGGATGAAGATGCTCGATAAGCTGATTACTGAACGCAACCGTTATCGAGTTTTCGGCTACTGGCACAGATCGCCCGTCGGATAATATAAGTGAAAAATTCTCCGGCGGCGTTAGTTCTTTCGTTATCTCTTGTGAGACATCGACCGC
>JAJFLN010000149.1 GCA_021772705.1 Candidatus Cloacimonadota bacterium
ACGACTGGACCCGAATTCCTGAGGTATCCGTGCTGCCTGACAGCCGATGGCTAATTCGGGTCCAGTCGTGTGTCCCCGGATCCCCAGTTGCGGTCCGGGAGGTCCGGCCTGTCAGTGCTCCCTGGCGATCTCCAGCTTCAACACTGTGGAGCCGTCCTTCTGCTCCGCCACTTCGATGATCCGGATCTGCCCTCTGCCCGAGGTCTTCCGCAGCTCCTGGAGCATCTGATCCACGTTACGGGCCATCTCGATGCTTGGATAGTGGTTCGTGTCCAGCGGCTTGGCCAGAAGGTCGATCACCTGTTGCAGGTTCTCCAGGTCCTTCACCGTGATGCCCACCTTGCGCAGGGCTCCCTTTTGGTAGACGTCCATGAGCCTGACATACAGCCGGCCCGTCATTCGAACGGCGACGGTCATCAGGTCGAGGCCCCTGTCCAGATAGACCTGGGAGGAGCGGTCAGGGAGCAGACCCTTTCTGAGAAAGGACCGGAGAGTTCCGTAGACGAACTCCTTCCTGGGCACCTTCTTGAATGGCTTGAAGTCCACAGACGACCACGCAGCCGGCTTGAGCTTGAATCGGCTCGGAGGCTTGTGTGGCTCTACCTTGGGAGGAACCTTGATCGTCAAGTTCACCCGCTCCGACGGGACTCCTGTGGAGCTGGGAAAGGGTAAGGTGAGCGTCGAATCGGCCCGGGCCGGCAGCGCGGCGAGCAGGCCGCCGATCAACACCAGGACTGTCAGCCCGGCGGATCGGAGAGAGAGGGTCTCTTGAGAGCGGCAATAGATCTCTTTCATCATGTTACAATTTCGGCCATCCCTGCCGGACTTCTGACTCTCCTCTCAGCCAAATGAAACTCTCTATCGTTATCCCCGCCCTGAACGAGGAAGAGGCCATCCGGGGAGTCGCGGAGGGGTGCCTTGCTGTTGCCTCCAGGCTCTCCGACGAGGCCCTGGTCGATGAACTGGAGGTCATTGTCGTCGACGACGGGTCGACGGACGGAACGGCGGAGATCGTACGATCCATCGAGGGAGCCACGCTGGTCCAGCATCCCAGAAATCTGGGCTATGGCGCGGCGCTGAAGACGGGCTTTGCTGCCGCAACGGGGGAGCTTCTCGGGTTCCTCGACGGCGACGGCACTTGTGATCCCATGTTCTTTATCACTCTCTGCAGACAGGTCCTCAGGAGCGACGCCGACATTGCCCTCGGATCCCGGCTGCATCCCGAGAGTCAAATGCCCAGGCTTCGCCGCATCGGCAACACACTGTTTGCATCTCTAGTCTCGGTCTGGAGCGGCAAGAAGGTCAGCGACTCCGCCAGTGGCATGCGAGTCATCCGGGCCAGCGTCTGGCCCAGGTTGCTGCCCCTGCCCGATGGGTTGAACTTCACCCCCGCCATGTCCTGCCGGGCTCTCTTCGATCCGGCCCTCACCATCGTCGAGGAGCCCATGCCCTACGAGGAGCGGCAGGGAGAGTCCAAGCTCAGCGTCGTCAAGGATGGGTTCCGCTTTCTCAGCGTCATCGCCCTGACGGCCCTGACCTATCAGCCCCTGCGATTCTACGCGCTCTTCGGCGGCCTCTTCCTGCTCGTCGCAATGAGCTACACCGTCTACCCCGTCATCAGGTACCTGGACGAAGGGAGACTCCCTCAGTGGATGCAGTATCGGCTCGCGACGATCTCCGTCCTCAGTGTCTGCGGCATCAACATGATCTGCATCGGAAACCTGGCACAGCATCTGATGGATGTGGCCAACACGACCGGGCCCGGCAAGTCCTCCGCAGGTCTTCAGGGACTCATCGATCGCTATCTCTTTGCCTATCTGCTGCCCCTGGGCGCGTTCCTGGTGCTGCTGGGAGTGATCCTCAACGCCGACACGATCTGGCAGTACGTGACGACGCTGGAGATTTATGTCGCGTGGGAACAGGTCGTCGTTGGAGGCATCCTGGTAACCAACGGCATCATGTTCGTCGTGTACGACACCCTCTATAGGGCTGTCCGGATGCTCGAGGAGCGTGCCCAGGGGCTCGCAGCGGCTGGCGATGCCTCGTAGAGGCGAACAGCACGAGTACTTTCAGAAGGCCAGCTACCGGTCGCCGATCCATCCTGCCGTTCAGGCCTACTCGGCGCCAAAGTTACGGTTTCTAATGAACTTCCTCCACATCCCCAGAAGAGCCCGGGTTCTGGTCTTGGCTTGTGGCAACGGCATCTTCAGTGAACCCCTGACACGGGAATTCGATGACCTGACGGTGGTCGACTTCTCGTCGGGAATGCTGACGGAGAACCGCTGGGGCGAGCGATGCCTTGGGGATGCTCTGAAGCTGCCGTTCCGTGACGGCGCCTTCGACCTGGTCTTCGAGGCGAACCTCTTGCATCACGTGGTGGATCCCCGGGCGGCCCTGGCGGAGATGGCACGGGTGAGCCGTCGCCATGTGGCTCTGGTGGAACCCAATGCCTGGAATCCCCTGATGTCAGCTTTCTCTGCCATCACCCCCGTCGAGCGGGCGGGCTTGAAGTTCACCCCTGCCTACCTGCGGCGAATGGTGCGACAGGCAGGCATGACACTGAAGGACCAGCTCTGCACGGGCATGATCACCCAGAACCTGACTCCCGGTTTTCTGGTGCCGATTCTCCGGGCATTCGACGGGCGCTTTCCTCTGGGGATGTATCAGATGCTGTTCGCCGAGACCGGGAACCGGTCGTGATAGGAGGGCGCCCGCGTCCGCCCAGTCTCAGCAGCCAGGTACAGAAGGGAAGCCCCAGCAGCAGCGCCGACAGGGAGAGGGCCGCCCCGAGGCGCAGGTCCGCCGGAGAGTAGAACAGCTCGACTTGCCCGTCCCGGGGACCGACCGTCAGGGACAGGAATGTGCCGTTGGCCTTGACCAGATCCCGCTCGATGCCATCCACGCGAGCCTTCCAGCCCTCGTCGTGGCCGATCAGGATGACCAGCAATGACGGGGCGTCGGTTCGCACCTTCAGGGTCATGGAGTCCGGAGCTCTGGCAGCGATCTCCACAGAGCCCTCGACGGTGGAGAGCTGGCCAGCCAGACCGGAGGCGGCCGGCAGGTAGACCTTCCGAGCATTGCCGTCTCCAATCCTCAAATGCTGAATCCAGTCATTTAGCGGGTCGTCGGAGGGCGTCACAGGGCCGGCCAGAAATGCCATCGGAAGGTGGTTCCTGACCTGATACGGGAAGGGAGGCGAGTTCACTCCCGGAAGGGGGGAGAACTCTGCCGTCGCCGGGTAGGCCACGGGAGAGAACAGGTACTGGCAGCCGATGGCCCTCAGGATCGGGCCCATCAGGCGGGGCTCCAGCTGCAGGGTGCGCCAGAGCGTGATCACGGACCGGGTGGGTATGGAACTTTCCATGTAGAACGGCGCCATGCCGCAGGCTGCCGGGGCCAGGTTCTTTCCCGCCCGCCATCGGTTCTCGGTGGCCTGGGCGACGGAGATCTGTCCCGAAATGGGGCCGAGCCGAAGCTGGGGGGGGAACCAGCAATAGACGCGAGGCGGGGACTGAGCGGGAGGAAGTCCCCGGGCCACCTCGCATCGGGTGTAGAGTTCCGGTGGCCCGGGAAAGAGCAGAGCCTGGTTTGTTGCCGTCAAGTCGAGCAGGAGCATTCCGAAGAGGAAGGGGGCTGCCACCTTCGATGCGTGCCGTTGCAGGTGCACCGAGGCCCTGACTCCCGTAAGCATCAGGGCACCCCAGAGCAGCGGGCGGACTTCGAGTTCGAAGGCGGGCATGGTGTTTGCCCCGGCATTGCCGGAGGCCATCGCCGCCAGTCCCGCCAATCCAAGAAACGCCGACAGGGCGGCCAGGCAGGCCAGCAGCCACCGGGAGCCCTGGTCCACCAGGCTCCGGGCTCCTTCCTGTCCACGAGCCCAGCCATCGAATCCTCGGGCCGCCAGGAGGGGTAACAGGAATGCCGCCAGGCCCATGGCTTTCTCGGAGTAGCGAATCCATCTGAACGGGGGCAGAGGACTCAGCAGACCCAGCAGGGGCGTATGCTCACCGAAGGAGGCCGCCACGCTGAGTAACAGGGCTCCTCCCAGGAGCCAGGCTTCCTTTCTCCTGGCCACCCGGAGGCCGGCAGCCGCCAGGAGCAAGAGCGGCAAGCCGACATAGAAGGAGGCGATGTAGGGCATGAAGCCGCCGGGAAAATTGTCCAGGAAGAATGGGTCCGACGTGGAGTCCCGCAGCAGGGGCAGGGCCAGAGAGGTCAGCCTCGCCGGCTTGAGCCGGAAGTCCAGGTGGGAGGTGAGGGCTGCGTCCCGGGGGTTCTGGAGCATGAAACGGGCGAATGGCAGGAACTGAATCGAGCCCAGGACCGCCGCCAGGACTCCGAGGCCGATGAATGCGGCCAGGAGTCGCCTCCCGTTTGCCGGCCTCGGAATCGAAGCCGCCAGCAGGGGGGGGATCAGGCAGGCTGCCATGACCCAGACCGGGTCCGACTCCAGGCCGAGAACGGCGACTGTCAGGGCTGCTAGAAAGAGCCAAAGGGGCCTTCCAGTCCGAATCGCTCGGAGGAAGCAGAGGCAGACCAAAGGCAGCCAGGCCAGTCCCGACAGGTTGCCTGGCGTGCTCGAGCAGGCGACCATGAATCCTCCGAGGGAGAAGGCCGCCGCCGCAGTCCCGCAGCCGAGGGCCGTGGCTCCCAGCTCCCGGCAGAGCAGGAAGAGGAAGGCCGCCGCCAGGAAGTAGTGAATCCAGATCCGCAGCCCGAAGGTGTAGGGCAAGGGGCCGGCCAGCATCAGCAGGTTCAGGGGATACCAGACGCCGGCCGTGGGCTCCACGTAGGCGGGATAGCCCAGGCCGAATCGATCGTTCCAGATCGGCAGACGGCCCTCCTCGAGAGACTGGGCGACGAACTGTCTCTGGGGATAGACCAGTGTCCCCGTATCCCGGTAGGTGAAGGCCTGCTGGCCCGACGCGATGGGCCAGACCAGGTAGAGCACGGCCAGCAGGACCAGGGGCAGAACCCAGCGCGGGTCCGACCCGGGTTCCCGTGTCACGTCCTCGCCGGAGTTCACCGGTCCTTCATGGGACGGACCAGGGCGGAGGCCTGAATGCCCCGGCTGAATAGCTTGCGGCTGACCCGCAGCACGTCCTCATGAGTGATGGAGTCGATCTGGGCCACCACGTCGTCCACGGAGTAGGTCTTTCCGAAGTAGATCTGGGAGACACCGAGACGGTTGATCCGGAATCCGGTCTTCTCCAGCCCCAGCAGAAATCCTGCCCGGACCTGCCGTTTCAGCTGACGCAGCCGCTTCTGTGAGATCCCCTTCTCGGCCACCCGTTCCAGCTCCGACCGGACCAGCGCCTTCACCTTGTCGACCCGGTTCGGGCTCGTCCCGCAGTAGATGCCGAAGAACCCGATATCTCGATAGGCCTGGACGAAGGTGTAGACGCTGTAGGCCAGGCCCCGCTTCTCACGTATCTCCTGGAAGAGGCGGGAGCTCATACCACCTCCGAGGTAGTTGTTGATCAGGTGAAGTACGAACCGGTCCTTATGAACCACGGGCAAACCCTTCGTGGCCAGACAGAGATGGAGCTGCTCGATCTCCTTCCGGACTTCCGTATGGCCCTTCCGGAACCGGGACTTGCCCTCTTCCGGTTTCAGCGCCCGCTTCGGAGCGGCCTCGGGCCAGAAGCGATCGATGCCGCGCTGGAATGCGTCATCCGACAGATTGCCCACGACGGTGACGAAGAGGTTGGACGGGTGGTAGTAGTCCTTGTAGAACCGGGAGACCTGCTTCTGGGTCATGGACTGGACGATCTCCCGGGTTCCGATGATCGGGTGGCCGAGTCGATCGTCGAAGATCCGGGATGAAAGGTTCTCGTGAGACATCTCCTCCGGGTTGTCCTCGTACATGGCGATCTCTTCCAGGATCACCTTCCGTTCCTTCTCCAGCTCGACTTTGTCGAAGGTGGATTTCCGCACGATGTCGGAGAGCACGTCGATGGCCAGATCCCAGTCCGTGTTGGCCACCTTGGCGTAGTAACAGGAGTACTCACGAGAGGTGAAGGCGTTGCTCTCGCCTCCGATGAACTCCAGGCTCTCGGCGATCTGTCTGGCCGTCCGGGTGGCGGTGCCCTTGAAGATCATGTGCTCCACCACATGGGCGATGCCGTACTCCGAGGGATCCTCGTGGCGGGAGCCGATGCGGGCCCAGACCGCCACGGTGACGGACCGGAGGCTGGGCATCTTCTCGAAGAGGATCGGCATGCCGTTGGGCAGCGTCACTTCCCGGATACTGGAATCCTCCTCGATGCTGCCTGGCTGACTCTTCCTCACGCTGCTGCGGCCGTTCCTGCCCGTGTCCGTGGCTGCCTTGTCTCTCATCTGCTCTCCCGCTTGGTCTTGGTCTGCTTCTTGGTGCCGGCGCTACTGCCCTTGCCGGTACCTTTACGACGGGATTTCGCGATAGCCCACCCGGATCGCTTTCTGGGGGGCGCCTTCTCCTCCAGGCCGACGGCCTGGCGAAGCCGCTGAACCTCTCGGGTCGTCAGGGGCCGGGTCTTGCCGGACTTGAGGCTGCCGAGGCTAACGGGGCCGATGGATAGCCGGGCCAGCTTCTGCACCCGGTTCCCCACCATCTCGAACATCTTCCGGATCTGGCGGTTCTTTCCCTCTGTCAGGACCACCTCGTACCAGGCGCCGTCCTTCACGGGAAGACGGCTAAGCTCGGCAGGCCGGGTCCTCCGTCCTTCCAGCATCAGACCGTCTCGCATCTTCTTCTCCTGGAAGTCGGCGAGAGGCCGGGCTGCCTTGACGCGGTATCGCTTCGGGACCTCGCTCTCGGGCCGCATCAACCGGTATGCCAGATCGCCGTCATTGGTCAGCAGGAGCAGCCCGGAGGATTGGTAGTCCAGCCGCCCCACGGGCAGCACCAGGCCCAGGCCCCTGGGGATCAACTCCATCACGGTCTGCCGGTCCTCTGGATCCGATCGGGTGCAGACGATGCCCCGGGGCTTGTTCAGGGCCAGGTAGACCCTGGGCGCCGACGCCGACACGGATTTCCGGCCCACCACGACTCGGTCCTGACCGGGGGATACCTTGTCGCCGAGCCGGGCCACTTTGCCGTTGACTCGCACCTTGCCTGCCTCGATCATCTCTTCGGCCTGCCGCCGGGTGGCCAGGCCGGCCATGGAAAGGAATCGTTGCAGTCGCATCGGGGCGTTGCTGTCAGGTGGGGGCTGCTGCGTCATGGCTGGACCTCTCGGTAGCGGCGAATGGGCTCGGCGTCGAGTCCCGTCGAGTCTGCCAGGAAGTTGGCCAGCATGTGCATTCCCTGCCGCGTCAGGATCGACTCGGGATGGAACTGAACTCCCATCACGGGATGCTCTCTGTGCTGGAGGCCCATGATAACGCCATCATCGGTCCAGGCAGTCACCTCCAACTCAGGCGGCAAGGTCTGCCGTTCGACGATGAGGGAGTGATACCGGGTGGCCACGAAAGGTCGAGGAAGTCCCTTGAAGAGGGACCGGTCCTGGTGGTGAATCTCGGAAGTCTTGCCATGAACCGGCTCCCGCCCACGGACGATCCGGGCACCGTAGGCCTGGCCGATGGACTGATGCCCCAGGCAGACTCCCAGGATCGGTATCCTGTCACCCAGGTTTCGGATCACCTCGATGCTGACCCCCGCATCATCGGGGTTGCCCGGGCCGGGGCTGATGACGATGGCCTTCGGCTTCGAAGCTTCGATCTGCTGCCACGTCCAGAAATCGTTCCTCACCACCTCCAGCTCAGCCGAGAGCTCGCCAAGGTACTGCACCAGGTTGTAGGTGAAGGAGTCGTAGTTGTCTATGACCAGGATATCGCTCATCTGTTTCCGGACCTGCCGAGTCCGGGCATCTTAGCACTGGCCAGCCCCCGTTGCGAGGAGGCCCAGTTTGCTGGGGAGCAGGGCCAACGAGTGGGCGGCTGTCTTTGAGAGTCACGGAGGCCGCAGAGCGCGCAGAGTTCACGGGGGAGATAAGGGGACACACGACTGGACCCGAACTCCGAGAGGTCACCCGACCCTGCAAGTTCGCCTGGCGAGTTCGGGTCCAGTCGTGCCCATCTTGATCGCCGCACTGCGTCATAGATCATGAGACACCCTGTTTCCATGCCGCATCTCAGCGTTTTGTGTTTTTCCGTGTAGATACGATATCAGTGCCATATATGCT
>JAJFLN010000150.1 GCA_021772705.1 Candidatus Cloacimonadota bacterium
CCGGGCCTCCGGATCGCTTACCCTTCCAACTCCCTCGATGCCAACGGACTGATGCACACCGCCATCCGGTGTGACGATCCGGTGCTCTTCCTGGAGCACAAGCATCTCTACTTCCAGGGCTACAACAGGCACCCCTACCCCGGCCCGGATCACATGATCCCCTTCGGCCGGGCCCGGATCGCCCGGGAGGGCACGGACCTGACCCTGGTCACCTGGGGAGCCCTGGTTCAGCGCTCACTGGAAGCCGCCAGCCAGGCCCAGAAGGCTGGAATCTCCGTGGAGATCATCGACCTGCGGTCCCTCGTTCCGTGGGATCAGAAAGCCGTGGTTCAATCCGTGACCAAGACGGGGAAATTGCTCGTCGCCCACGAGGACACCCTCACCTGTGGATTCGGCGCCGAGGTCGCCTCCTGGATTTCCCAGGAGTGCTTCGACCTCCTGGACGGCCCGGTCCGGCGCCTCGGAGCCCTGGACAGCCCCGTGGGATACTGCCCCGACGTGGAGGACGCAATCCTGCCTCAAGTCCCCGACGTCCTGAACGCGATCGAAAGACTGGCGAACTACTGATGAAGAAGAGCACCAAGCAAGCCGACCCGGCAGCCACGGACAAGAATGAAAATGGGATCACGTTCGACCAGATTCTGGCCTTGCCCAAGACCGATCTCCACTGCCACCTCGATGGCAGTGTCCGGATCAGCACCATCATCGACCTGGCTGAAAAGCAGGGCGTCACCCTGCCCGACAAGGACCCGAAGAAGCTCGAGAAGTTCCTCATCATGGAGGACAACTGCGAGAGCCTGGAGCAGTACATCAACGCCTTCGAGATCACTCTCTCGGTCATGCAGACATCGGAAGCGCTGGAGCAAGTCTCCTACGAACTCGCCTGTGATGCCGCCGACGAGAACGTGAAGTACCTGGAGGTCCGGTTCTCACCGATCCTTCACACCCGGCGTCGCTTGAAGCCTGCCGAGATCCTCGACGCCGTGGTCGAAGGTCTGAGCCGGGCGGGAAGAGAGCGGGACATCCGGACGGGAGTGATCATCTGCGGTATCCGCCACATCCAGCCCGACATCTCTTTGCGGCTGGCCGAGCTCGCCTGTGCCTACAAGGATCGGGGAGTCGTCGGGTTCGATCTGGCCGGCGTGGAAGAGAACTACCCGGCCAAGGAGCACCTCGACGCCTTTCAACTGGTGCTGGACAACAACATCAACTGCACCCTTCACGCCGGAGAGGCCTTCGGACCGGAGTCCATCGCCCAAGCCATTCATCGCTGCGGCGCCCACCGGATCGGCCACGGCACCAACTTGAGGAAGGACGGCGATCTGCTCAACTATGTGAACGATCACCGCATTCCCCTGGAGATCTGTGTCAGTTCAAACCTGCACACCAAGGGTGTCACGCGCCTGGAAGACCATCCCCTGCGGCTCTACTTCGACTACGGCCTGAGAGTGACGATCAACACGGACAACCGGCTCATGTCGAACACAACGGTCACGAAGGAACTCTATCTCTGTGCCAAGCAGTTTGATTTCACCCTCGACGACATCAAGGACATCATCGTCGCCGGATTCAAGAGTTCCTTCCAGTCCTATCGGGACAAGGTCCGAATGCTCCGGAAGTGGCTCCCCGACCTGGGACGCTATCCGGTCTACCCCCGCCCCCTGCCCTGAGGACCCGCGCAAGAATAACTACGCAGTTTCGCATCCCATCTTCAGGCCACCTTCGGCCGCTCCCCAATCGCGGAATCCTCGACGTAGACCACTACGCCTCCGGTCCCGCTCGCTCGAACCAACCGAATCTGACCCAAATCTGGGCGCGACTTCTGTGCATCTATTCTTGCGCGGCCCTGAGCCTCTCCGTCTCACCCGGGCCACTCCTGGAGCCACCTAGTAACTGCCAGGAATCGCAGGGCCTCGAAACTCCGGGGAAACTCTCGATTCGGGACTTCCGCCGGAACCTGAAGGAGGATCGTCGAGCATGAGAGTACTGACAGCCATCGGCCGAGATCAGCCGGGAATCGCCGCCCGCCTGGCCCGGGTGCTCTTCGAGGCCGGCTGCAATATCGAGGACTCCTCGATGTCCATTCTCTGCGGAGAGTTTGCCGTGATTCTCATGCTCTCGGCTCCGCCGCACCTCTCCGATGAGGAGCTGGGCCATCGATTCGACGCCGTCAGGGAAGACCTGGGGCTCCAGGTCTCGTTGCGTCACACATCGGAGGTGCCAAAGGCAGAGGAGGTACCCGATCCTTCCTACGTCGTCACCGTCGCTGGCGAAGATCACCCGGGAATCGTCTGCCGGATGACGGAATTGATGGCTTCCCAGTCAGTGAACATCACGGATCTACAGTCCAAGGTCCTTCGAGGAGGAGAACGGCCGGTTTACATGCTGGTGGTGGAGATCGTGCTGCCCGAGGGACTGGGAATCGAGGCGATACAATCCGAGCTGGACAGCCTGGCCCGGGAGATCGGCGTCGAGGTCCACGTGAACCCCGTCGACTCCGCTTCCCTCTGAGCGGAGTTCCCAGCAGATCATGCCGATCCTCAACGTTCTCACCTATCCCGCGGAGGATCTGAGAAGGATCTCCGAGCCCGTTAAGGAGTTCGACGCCCGCCTGGATCAACTGGCATCGAACCTGGTGGAGACCGTACTCCAGTTCCGGGGCTGCGTCGGCATCGCAGCGCCCCAGACAGGACATGCGACCCGCCTCATTGTGATCGATGCATCCCGGTACCGGAAACCGGTGCCCAATCGGGGCCTCCTGGTCCTGGCCAACCCAGAGATCCTGGCCAGCACTGGAAGCGCCGTCTCCCGGGAAGGCTGTCTCTCTCTTCCGGACTACACGGCCAACGTGGCCCGGGCCACTGCGGTGACTGTCCGGGGTGTGGACCGAAGAGGAGAGCAGATCGAGTTGACCTCCGAGGGGTTCGAGGCCGTGGTCTTGCAGCACGAGATCGATCACCTGGACGGGGTCCTGTTCATCGACCGGGTCTCGAGCCTGAAGCGGGACGTGTTCCGCCGGAAGACCGGAAAGCCAGGCAAGAAGGGGGCCTGACGGGAGAGTCTGGAAGGCTTGCCGTCCGGAAAAGTCCCGGGAGCCCGGGAGCATGCCGCATAGGCGGCGGCCTCAGCTGCGATGACTGGGAAGTTACACGGAGATCTCAGATGGAATCACGGGGATCACAGAGGTTCTTTGAGATGACGTCATACTCGAGGCGTTGGGTAGCTGGCTGAGATTCGGCCCGATTGGCTCGACGAGGAACAGGGTCCCCGGGGGGCACACTCTGGTCAGTTTCTCAGCGCTCCACCCAACGCCTCTGTGACCTCCGTGATCTCCTTGGTCTCTGTGATCTCCGGTAGGTGGCCACCCCCTGCCGGACATGCTTCCCGAGGAGCCCAACGGGCTTGACTACGAGGCCTCCTCGTGGCACCATGTGGGCTCTCGGCGTACCCTCAGGTTCCCGAAAAGGAAGGACCTCCACCGTGGAGTCTCAGCCCGTGGGCGGCAGGTTCCTTCTTTTTTGGGGAGATTCGAGGGCCGTTGGGATCGTGTTGATACCAGGACCGGCCGTGAGGTACGACCGGTGGGAGAGATGCCGTTGGATCGGCTTTCTCTGTTGGGACGCCCTACGGGGCAGGTGAGCAGGCAGAGGGCTATGGGTCTCCAGGACCGGATCGTAATCACCGGAGTAGGGTTGGCCGCCCCGAACGGGAACAACCTTTCGGAATACAGGCAGAACTTGCTGTCGGGCGTGTCGGGCGTCCAGGACTTCGAGACCCGTTATATGGGCAAGGTTCACGCCGGGGTCTGTGGTTTCGATCCCCTGAGATATCAGAAGAAGAAAGACCTGCGCCGGGGAACTCGCGCCGGCTCCGTCGCCATCTACTGCTCCCGCGAGGCGATTGCCGATTCGAATCTGGAGCTGGAAGAGCTGGACCGGTCTCGCGTCGGCGTGTTCCTGGGCATCACCGAGCATGGCAACGTGGAGACCGAGAACGAGGTCTACAACATCAGCCAGCACGGCCACGACACGGCCTTCTGGACCCACCATCACAATCCCCGAACCGTGGCGAACAACCCGGCTGGAGAGGTGACCCTGGGGCTGCGCATCACGGGGCCCCACTACACCTTGGGCGCCGCCTGCGCCGCAGGGAACACGGGAATCATCAGCGGCGTCCAGATGCTCCGCTTGGGCGAAGTCGATTACGCTCTCGCCGGCGGCATCTCCGAGTCGATTCACACCTTCGGAATCTTCGCCAGCTTCAAGGCCCAGGGCGCTCTGGCTGTCCACGAAGACCCGACCCAGGCCAGCCGGCCCTACGACGTGGACCGGAACGGTATCGTCGTCTCCGAAGGAGGCTGTGTCTACGTCCTGGAACGATTCGAGCATGCCCAGGCCCGAGGAGCCAAGATCTATGGCGAGGTGGCTGGATACGCCATGAACTCCGACGCCTCGGACTTCGTGCTCCCCTTGCCCGAGAGGCAAATCGAGTGCATGCGCCTGGCCCTCGACCGGGCGGGCATCGAGCCGAACCAGGTGGACATCGTGAACACCCACGCCACGGCAACCAAGCTGGGAGACATCCAGGAGAGCCTGGCCGTGAAGGAGGTCTTCCGGGATGCTCCGACGACCTACTTCAACAACACCAAGAGTTTCATTGGCCACGCCATGGGAGCCGCGGCCGCCCTGGAGCTGGCGGGCAACCTGCCGGCCTTCAACGACCGCATCGTCCATCCGACGATAAACGTGAACAACCTAGATCCGGAATGTGGCATTACAAACCTGGTGCTCAATGAAGCCCGGGAGATCGACAGGGTCGACTACATCTTGAACAACTCGGCAGGGATGCTGGGGGTCAACGCTGTGGTCATCGTGAAGAGAGTTTGAAAGAGGAGACAACGGAAATGACGAAAGAGGAAATCCGAGCGGCTATCATCGATATCCTCAATGACATCGCCCCGGACGAGGACACATCTACTATCCAGGACGACGTCAGCCTCCGAGACCAGCTTGGCCTCGATTCGATGGACTTCCTCGACATCGTGATGGAGCTCCGGAAGCGCCACAACGTCGAGGTGCCCTCCCCGGACTACCCACAGCTCGCCACCATGGACAGCTGTCTCGAGTACCTCCATCCCAAGATGGGCTGAAGAATCGGCCGTCGTGGCGGCGGATCGAGATCGCACAGCCAGGCTTCGGTAGCATTCATGCCGGCAGAGGGTGATTCCCCGGCTTCCGCCGAGGCTCCGATTGCCCGTGGCGGTCCTTCCGGAAACCGCCGTTCCACTCGAATGGTCCTTCGACGCCTTTGACCGGGGCTCCGGCCCCTTAGGACCAATGCCAGTGAGATAAGACGGATTTTGTTGTAGTGGGGCTCAGCCCCACACCCCGTTTGGGAAGCCATATCCCCCAAACCCCCAATTGGACTGGTGCGCCTGAGAGTGCTGATGAACACTTGAGACACACGAAAGCTTGACCTGTTCATCCGGGTCCAGGGGCCAATGGCCCCTGGCGGGAGTTCGAGGCAGAGCCCTCGTTTTCAAACATTCCTTCCACTAATTCATGGGCATTGCCCTTAGGACCCGCCGTGAAGTACGACACAGTCATAATTGGAGCCGGGATGTCTGGCCTGGGAGCCGGCATCCGGTTAGCCCATTTCGGCAAGAAGGTCTGCATCCTGGATCGCCACTATCTCTGGGGCGGCCTCAATTCGTTCTACCGGCTGAAGGGATACCGGTTCGATGTGGGCCTCCACGCCATGACGAACTATGTCCCCCGAGGGACACGGGACGCCCCCCTGACCAAGCTCCTGAAGCAGCTCCGGATTCGCCACGACGAGTTCGACCTGAACCCTCAGGAGGAGTCCACCGTCGTCTTTCCGGGCAAGACACTCCGCTTCACCAACGACTACCGGGAATTCGAGGCCGATGTCTGTGAGAAGTTCCCCTCCCAGGCAGATCGATTCCGAAAGCTGGTGGAACAGATCGACGGCTACGAGGCGGTGCGCCTCGACGCACCCTCCGTTCCGGCACGCCCCGTCCTGGAGGAGTATCTGACGGACCCCCTCCTGATCGAGATGCTCTTCTGCCCCCTGATGTTCTACGGCAGCGCCGTGGAGAACGACATGGACTTCGGCCAGTTCGTGATCATGTTCCGATCCATCTTCGAGGAGGGGTTTGCCCGTCCCAAGGAGGGCGTTCGGGTCATCCTGAAAGTCCTGATGGACCGATACAAAAGTCTCGGCGGCAAGCTGCGAATGAAGACGGGAGTACGGGAACTGGAGGTGGATCGGGGCCGGGTCAGCGCCATCCATCTCGAGAACGGAGACGTCCTGGAAGCGGATCGAATCCTCTCCTCCGCCGGCCTGGTGGAGACCCTCCGGCTCTGCTCGGATTACAAGGCGCCGCCCGACGGCTCCGAGCCCGTGGGACAGCTCTCGTTCACGGAGTCGATAGACGTCCTGGACTGCGAGATGCGCGATCTGGACTACAAGACGACGATCCAGTTCTACTCGACGACCGAGAAGTTCCACTACCAGAAGCCCGACGACCTGGTCGACCCTCGGAGCGGTGTCATCTGCTGTCCGAGCAACTTCATCTACGATGGCCCGCTGGAGACGTCCATGATCCGGGTGACGAACCTGGCCAACTACGACGGTTGGGCCGCCCTGGACGAGGCGGAGTACGGCGCCCAGAAGGAGAGGTGGCACGCCATTGTCCAGGAGGAGGTCGTGAAGATGCTCCCGGACTATCGCTCCCACGTGAAGTTCACCGACATGTTCACTCCCAAGACGGTGAAGAAGTTCACCAGCCATCTCAACGGCGCCGTCTATGGCTCGCCGGAGAAGCGGAAGGATGGGGTGACGCACCTGAACAACCTGTTCATCTGTGGCACGGATCAAGGAATGCTCGGAATCATCGGAGCCGTCCTATCGGGGATCTCCATCGCCAACCGCCACGTTCTGCAGGAGTCCTGAGAGAGAGACCGGCATGCCCAAAGATCAGCTACAGGGAATCAAGGACGAGTACGACGTTATCGTCATCGGCAGCGGTCTGGCGGGACTCACGGCGGCCAACCTGCTGGGCAAGCAAGGGCATTCCGTGCTGCTTCTGGAACACCATTACCAGCTGGGCGGTATGGCAACCTGGTTCCGGCGCAAGCGGGGACACATCTTCGACATCTCCCTCCACGGGTTCCCCTATGGGATGATCAAGAGCTGCCGCCGCTACTGGAACCGGGAGGTGTCGGATCGGATTCACCAGCTCAAGGGCGTCCGGTTCGACAACCCCCAGTTCTCATTCGAGACCACCTACGATCGGGATGACTTCACCCGGATACTTCAGGAGAAGTTCGACCAACCCAAGGAACGAATCGAGCAGTTCTTCGATCGGGCCCGGTCGTTCAATTTCTATGACGACGATGGCATGACGACAGGAGAGTTCCTGGAGCAGTGCTTCCCGGGACGCAACGACGTGCACCGGCTGCTCATGGAGCCGATCGCCTACGCCAATGGTTCGACCCTCGATGACCCGGCCATCACTTTCGGAATCGTCTTCTCCAACTTCATGAGCAAGGGCGTCTTCATCTTCCAGGGTGGGACGGACCTGATGATCAAGCTCATGAAGGAGGAGTGCCAGCGAAACGGAGTCGACATTCGCATCTACTGCGATGTCGAGAAGGTGCTGGTGGACTCCGACAAGGTCGTGGGCGTGATCTGCAATGGCCGGCGCATCGGCGCCAGGGCCGTGGTCTCCAACGCGAACCTGAAGGGCACGGTCCAGAACCTGGTAGGCGAAGAGCACTTCACCCGGGAGTACCTGGACCGTCTCGACAAGGTCCGGCTCAGCAGCTCCAGTTGTCAGGTCTACATGGGCCTGAAGCCCGGGGAGACCTTCGACTACCTGGGCGATCTGTTCTTCACCTCCACCCTGGATCACTTCGACTCCGTGGCGCTCTGCGCCAAGGACGTGACAAGCCGGACCTTCAGCTGCTACTACCCCGACACCCGTCCCGGGCTGGATCGTTACGCCATCGTCTCCTCCACCAACGCCAACTGGGCCGACTGGGCCTACCTCTCAAAGGAAGAGTACGAGACGGAGAAGCAGAAGCTCATCGACGACACGATCCTATCTTTGGAGAAGTATCTGCCCGACATCCGGCCCAAGCTGGACTGGATCGAAGCGGCCACCCCAGGGACCTTCACGCGCTACACCAAGACCGTCAGCGGCGCCACATTCGGTACCAAGTTCGAGGGCCTGGACGTGAGCAAGAGCATGCCCGATCAGATCCCGGGCATGTACCATGCCGGCTCCGTCGGCATCATCATGTCCGGCTGGCTCGGAACCATCAACTACGGAGTCATCACTTCCAATGAGGTGGACATTTACCTCTCCCGGAACCAGACCGTCTGAATAACGAAAGAGAGATCACCATGCCGAACTTCGAAGGACAGACCGTGGTCGTCACTGGCGGTACCCGGGGCATCGGCCGCGCAATCGCCGAGGCCTTTCTTGCCGATGGGGCTCAGGTCGCCGTGACCTACGCCAGCAACGACGCGACCGCCGAGGCCTTCAAGGCCGAGATGCAGGAGCAGTACGAGGGGAAGCTGCACATCCGCAAGTTCGACGTCTCGGACCACGACGCCTGCGAGCAGTTCTTCAAGTTCATCGATGACGAGCTCGGGGGCTGCCAGGTGGTGGTCAACAACTCCGGAATCAGGAAGGACAACGTCCTGGCCGCACTGGATCCGAACGACTGGCAGCGAGTCATCGAGGTCAACCTGACAGGCACCTTCAACATGTCCAAATTCGCTGTCCGGTCCATGATGCGAAAGCGATACGGCCGGATCATCAACATCACAACCCCCAGCGGCAAACACGGCATCAAGGGCCAGAGCAGCTACTCCGCCTCCAAGGCCGGGCAGGTCGGGTTGACCCGCTCCCTCTCCAAGGAGGTGGCTTCCCGGAAGATCACCGTCAACTGCGTCTCCCCTGGATTCATCGAGACCGAGCTGATCGCCGATCTGCCGGAGGAGATGGTCAAGGCCTACAAGGCACAGGTTCCCCTGGGCCGGTTCGGGACTGCGCAAGAGGTGGCCCATTCGGTCCTGTTCCTCGCCTCAAAGGAGGCCAGTTACATCACTGGCGCCACCCTCGAATGCACTGGCGGCCTCTGATCATGGCTGATATCGACAAGGAAGTCCTGGAAGCCATTCCCCATCGTCCCCCCTTCCTGTTCGTCGACAAGATCTTGGAGTGCGGCGACAGCAAGATCCGGACAGAGCGGACGATCCGTGCTGACGAGCCACACTTCGAGGGCCACTATCCAGGCATGCCTCTCATGCCCGGTGTGTTGCTCTGCGAGGCCCTGGTACAGTCCGGCGCCATCTTCATTTCCCGTCAAATCGCCGCCGATGCCGTCAAGGGTGGCGTGCCGGTACTGACCCGCCTCAGCGACGCCCGATTCAAGCAGATGGTGCGCCCAGGCGACCGGGTCGAGATGGAGGCGGAGGTCTCTGAGCGCCTCGAGAACGTGTTCTACATGAAGGGGCGGGCGACGGTTAACGGACGCAAGGTCCTGACTCTCCAGTTCGCCTGCACCGTGACTCCGAAGGAGCAATGAGTCTTCCATGGGTTTCCTGAACTTCGAGGGCAAGACCTTCGCCGTCTTCGGTTTCGCCAACAAGAAGAGCGTCGCCTGGCACACGGCCCGGGTGATCACCGAAGAAGGAGGAGCCGTCGTCTATGGAGTCCGGAGCGCCGCCAGGAAGGAACAGCTCTTGAAGCTGGTTCCCGGTGCCGACGTGGTCATCTGTGACGTCGAGTTCGAGGGTCAAATCGAGGCCGCCGCACGGGAGATCCGCGAGAGACATCCGGTTCTTCATGGCCTGGTGCACTCCCTCGCATTTGCAAACTACCCCGAGGGCTTCAAGCCCTTTCACGAGACGCCCAAGAAGGACTTCCTCCAGGCTGTCGACATCAGCTGCCACTCCCTGATCGGTCTGTCAAATGCTCTCAAGGACGCCTTCGACCCCGATGCATCGGTGGTGACCATCTCCATCTCCACCACCCGGATGGCGGCCGAGAACTATGGTTACATGGCTCCCATCAAGGCCGCCCTGGATTCCAGCCTGGTGTTCCTGGCCAAGTCCTTCAGCAACTTCTCCCGGGTCCGGTTCAACGCCGTCTCACCGGGATTGCTCAAGACCTCCGCTTCCGCCGGCATTCCTGGCTATGTGGACAGCTTCCTCTTCGCCGAGAAGGTGATTCCCCGAGGCAAGGCCATCCAGACAGCCGAGGTGGCCAACGCGGCGGCCTTCCTGCTGTCGGAACGATCCAGCGGCATCAACTCCCAGAGCTTGGTCATCGATGCGGGTATGGCTATCAACTACTTCGACAAGGAAGTTGTCCGTCTCACCTTGCGCTGAGCCGGGCGAGGCAGCACCCCCGGCCCTCTGGCCCGTAACTGCTAGGCTAGGGGCAATGCCCATGAATGAGTGGAAGGAATGTTTGAGAACAAGGGCTCTGCCCTCGAACTCCCGCCAAGGGCCATTGGCCCCTGGACCCCGATGAACAGGTCGAGTTTTCGTATGTCATTCAATGTTCATCACCACTCTCAGTCCCACCAGTCCAATTGGGGGTTTGG